>JAPJOW010000312.1 GCA_030826005.1 Aliterella sp. RAGGC_92 | reverse complement strand
ACTACTTCATTAGTAAGCCAATCTATTTTTGCTTGCAGTGTTGCGCCAATGACGCTTTCTATATTCGTGGCGATAAAGGCGGCTATTACACAAAAAACTAATCCCGATATGTCAATTAAACCTACTCCCCAACCAATAAGAGCGATCGCAATCGAGCCAATTATTCCCGCTATTGTCCCTTCTAAACTAACTGCGCCTTCTGTTCCACGCGGTACGGCTTGTAAGGTTGTAATTAAATAAGTGCGCTTTCCGTAAGCTTTACCTACTTCACTAGCGCAAGTATCCGATAGCTTGGTACTAAAACTTGCTACATAACCTAAAAGCAACAATGGTGTAATTGATTTTAAACCTACAACTACCCCCACCGCACACAACGCCGCCGTTAGCGCCGAACCCCAGACATTTTCGGGGCCTCTCGCCCCCGATCGCTTTTCGGCAATTCCTTCGGCTTCTTTTTGCGCCAAACCAATGCGCGTAACGCCTGAACCGACTAAAAAGTAAAATAAAACAACTACATATCCCTGCCAACCCAAACTACCCCAAATTAGTACCCCAAGTAGCCAAGCGTGAAGTAACCCGGCGTTTGTCAGGAGTTTTTTGGGAGCAATTAAAGCAATACTGAGTAAAACTGTGTTCAATCCCACAGCAATTAACCAAGGATTTAGCGCATAAATTGGAGATAGCATTATTTACCAGCCTGTAAATTTTTAGCCGTGAGTCAAACTTTATTTCATCTTGCCTTCCCTGTCACCGATATTGCCCAAACAAAAGCATTTTATGTCAATGGTTTGGGTTGCATCCCCGGACGCGAGACTCATCACGCTCTCATTCTTAATCTACACGGTCATCAATTGGTGGCTCATGTAACTAAAGATATCCTTACACCCCAAAAGGCGATTTACCCTAGACACTTTGGCTTAATTTTCACATTAGAACAAGATTGGGAAAATTTGCTAGAAAAGTCGCGCGATTGCGGACTGCTTTTTCGCGAAGAACCCAAGCACCGCTTTACCGATTCACCTCTAGAGCATCGTACCTTTTTTTTAGAAGACCCTTTTTACAATTTGCTGGAGTTTAAATACTACCGCTATTCCTCTGCAATTTTTGGTGATCGCGATTATGCCCAAATTGGCGATCGCTAGTCATCCCCTAAAGCTTGAGCTACTACTTTTAAACAGCCTGCATCCGTTACCATCCAATCATGGCGCAATACGTGCAGAGGAATACTTGTGCCTACAGGTAACTGCGAACTATTTGCTGGCACAATCATTAGATCGTAAGGTGTCCAAATAGAGGTAAAGTCGATTTGCTCTAACATTTCTACGTCTTGGTCTAAGTCTTGCAAAAAGGCGCTATTTGGACGCATTTGCACGCAACCAGGAGTTTGAAATAAATGTGCTACCCACGTCCCTTGATGGGGAGAAGCAATTGTGATGAATTTTTTTACTCTTGCTATTCCTCCCAACCTTTGGATGTAATAGCGGCTCACTATTCCCCCCATACTAAAACCAATTACACTTAGCTTGTCGTCCGGTGCAAAGGTTGTATTTATATAATCGGCTACTTGTTGGGCTAATTTGTCAAGGGGTAGTTCACCATTACTTGGCAGCAAATCGAGATCGTATACCGACCACCCAAGTTTTATCAAACTTGGAGCCATTGTTTGAAAAATAGCCCTTGTATCATTCAATCCATGAACTAATAGCACGCATTTACGAGTTCTCGAACTTGTCATATCTGTTTAATTCACTAATTCTTACTTCAGCTAGAGGATTTGAATAAAGCTTTTAGTTAACATTTGGATCGAGTTTAAATTGATTCAATTTTTTAATCTTTATGTCTAAAGGGCGATCGCTCTATTTTTAAATATATGTAAATAGTTTTTAACTTGGTGTATTTCTCCCCAGTTTTAGTAATTAAGTATTAATACTCAACTATGATTTCTATAAGTTTTATTAAGAATTGTATAGTAATCTTGCAACAGGTGGCGATAAAAATTCATAATTAGTTTTAAATAAGTGCAAGTTAAAGTTAACTAAAAAACGAACAAAAGTTGCTAATAAAAAGCAGTAATTTATCTCCAAACCTTGTACATTGTATAACCTCAAAATGTTAGAAAAGTTGATAGATTCTGTAAAAAAGTATTTTTTTTGTAACTTTAATTCATTGATTAAGTAGGAGAAATTATAATGATCGGTACTTTAAAAAATTTATTGACAGGAATTTTATCTTTTTTTGTGGGTTTGTTTGGTGGGAAAAAAGCCCAAGCGGATAAGCAACTAAACTCTGCTCCTGCCAAAGCAAAAAAACGTAGCGGCTATTTTATGGAGCTTGATGAATCAGAAGATAATTTTTTAGCCGCTCCTGTAGCCGCCGTAAAACAGACAGTCGATAAAGCTAAAAACGCTACGGTTGATGCAGCAAAACAAGTAGCAGAAACGGTAAAAAGTTCTGAGCCAGTAGCAGCAGCAAAACAAACCGTTGATAAAGCTAAAAATTCTGAGCCTGTAACCGCCGTAAAACAAACAGTCGATAAAGCTAAAAATTCCGAGCCAGTAGCGGCAGCAAAACAAACCGTTGATAAAGCTAAAAATTCTGAACCTGCACCAAAAACCGCCGAACCTGTTGCGGCTAAAAAAAGCAAAGTTGAATTAGTGCAAACCGCAGAAGGGTTAAAAGCAGAACCTGCAAAACCAAGCAAATCGGTAGCTGCAAATAGCAACGGACAAAGCAAAACTGAAACAACTTTTGCTCCTAAGTATCTCAACCCAGCTAATAGTTCAAGTAGCCGTCGTCGTCCTGGAGCAAACATGACTAATTTCTTAGATATGGCAAATCAAGTCAAAAGCCCAGCTAAGGGTTAATTAAAAACTAGGTAAGGGGAGAAAAGAATTTTTTTCCCTACTCATTTTTATTAGCAGCTTTGCTCGATACTAGAGTGCTGTACAAGGCAAAAGCTGAATCCCAAGGAGAGGGAGTACGGCGCAGGAGATGAATATTCGAGGGAATGCGCTTCAATAACTCAATTTGATCGATTACAGTCTCCGCAAAAGGGGAAAAATCCGCCCAAATTGGCGTAGAGGACATTTGAACAGCAAGGAAATCGAGCAGGCTATTCCAGCTAATTCTAATCGTTGAGCGATCGCTTTGAGGCTCGATAGTAACGCCTTTTTGGTATTGGTAGCTGTTATCGTGCAAACGCAAAATACACCCTCTACTAGGCATAATTAAGTCGCAAAAGTGGGCGTAGTCTTGAGTTTTGGTTTTGCGTTGAAGTTTACCCCGCACGTCGCGATCTACTACTTGTTCAAAGATAGGCAATAATCCTAAAACGCGATCGCTTACTTCTGACCAGTTGAAAGACAAAGCCCCCATTTGACCTTGGTCATTTTGGCAAATTACGGTAGCTTGAGGATCGGCGTATTGGAAATAATGAACTTGAAAAATGCGGGTTTGATTAATTTCGGCAAGAGTTGCCCAAAAACAGGGAATACCCACAGCGCGCAACTGTTGACCTAAAAATTTTAATTCACCAATTGCTCCGCTTTTATAAAATCGCCAACCGCGACTAGGTAGCTGTAGCCTAGCAGCGTAGGGTTCTATTTCCATAATTCGCGCAAAGTTTTGAGCGGCTATGGTTTTGCTTTCAGTAGCTATAGGTTCTAAAATTAGTACGCCTAATTGATGATTATTCGGTTCGGTGGTAGCTTGAACAATGCCTCGTTGTCTTTGTTCTTGAATTAAAAGTTCTAGGCGTTGTAAGCTTTGACGTATTTGGGATAAAAGTTTTGTATTAGTAACATTTTTTAGCAAGCTGCGATAGATATTTTGAGCAGATTCTAATTCGCCCAACTCCTCATACAATCTCCCAGCGTAAAATTGCACCCAAGGGTTATCAGGGGATGTTTGTAATAATGGTTGCAAGAGTTGGGCGGCGACTCCGTAATCTTGGCGTTCAAAGGCAGCAGCAACTTGGTCAATCATG
>JAPJOW010000046.1 GCA_030826005.1 Aliterella sp. RAGGC_92 | reverse complement strand
AACATTTAAGTATTTTTAGGAAATAGACTGGAACGAATCTAACCAAGCCCGCGCGTCAAAATTATTATTTAACCTTCACTATCTTTAAAGCTTTGTACGATCCGCGATAACTCGCTTTTCTCATCAACGGTAATCCGGCTGGGAGAACCGCTAATAATCCGTTCGTAGTTGCGGAACGAGTCGGTAATCTGCGGGCCGTCAGAGCTAATTGTATACTCGCGGATGCCTTTATCGTGCCACGAACCGCGCATTTTAAACACATTTATTGCCCGCGCCATTTCGCCGCGAATTTCTACATACTGCAACATCAAAATTGTATCGGTAATTGTAGAAATATGAGAATCAGTAATTGAATTTGACCCCATAAACTGCTCGGATGTATTAGTAAAAAATCCGGTAATTTCTTCTTGCTTGGCGTAACCTGTTACACCAATTACAAATTGGCGAAAAGCGTTGTTACTTACTCCCCTCGCCAAAGCCGACAGCGAATCTATCGCAATTCTAGAGGGTTTAAAGTTAGCAATTTCTGACTTAATAATTTGTAAGTGATCTTCTAATCCGGTAGATTCGGGATAAGCACAAATAATTTTTAATAAGCCTTTTCTCTCTAATTCTTCAAAATCTATACCCCAAGAAAAGGCGTTACGGGACAGTTGGGCGCGGGATTCTTCGTAAGCAAATACGATCGCGCGATCGCCATTTTTACAAGCATTTTCCAAAA
Source organism: Aliterella sp. RAGGC_92 (assembly GCA_030826005.1). GTDB lineage: Bacteria > Cyanobacteriota > Cyanobacteriia > Cyanobacteriales > Chroococcidiopsidaceae > Aliterella. The sequence continues at coordinate 21,900 of JAPJOW010000046.1, read as the reverse complement.
ACTTACTTACAAGTAAGGTTTTCCCCGTTCCTGTCGCTCCGGTTGCTAAAATAATTGAATCTTTAAAAAATCCACCCCCACACATTTTATCTAAAGTATCCACTCCCGAAGATACCCTCACATTAGACGATCTTTGAGTTAATTGCATTGCCCCCAAAGGAAAAATATTAAATCCCTCATTACTAATTGTTAAAGGATACTCACCTTTCATGTGCGTAGAACCGCGCAGTTTCAATATTTCAATCGTCCGGCGGCGACGTTCTCCTTCTAAAACATTACGGACAATCGTTACATTATCAGATACAAATTCCTCAACTCCAAACCTTGCTACAGGCCCGTATTCTTCCGTTCGTTCTGTCGTCATAATTGTGGTTACGCCAATTAGTTTTAAGCGCGCTACTAAGCGAAAAATCTCCCGTCTAACTACTGATGATGCTTCATATTGTTGAAATAACGCAGTAATTGAATCTATCGAAACTCGTTTAGCTTTATACTTAGTAATTGCGTATTGCAAGCGTTCTACCAATGCAGAAAGATCGAAGTTTCCCACAACTTCTTGCCCTTCCGGGTCTGGAGAAGCATCTAATATAAATAACTTGCCGTCATCAATAGTTTTTTGCAGATCCCAACCCAAGCCCCAAGTATTTTTAATAATATCTTGAGGAGTTTCTTCAAACGTTACAAATACTCCCGGCTCGTTAAAATAAATTATCCCGTTATAAAGAAACTGAAGGGAAAATAAAGTTTTACCCGTCCCCGAAGTGCCGCTAACTAGAGTAGTCCTGCCAATTGGTAAACCGCCTTGACTTATATCGTCAAAGCCCTCAATCATCGTCCGCAGTTTTTGTACGCCTTTATTATTAAGTAGTTGAGAATTTAGGGTTTGATTATTTTCGTTCATGTTTATTAAAGTTAAATTTATTAAAATGTTTAATATAGAAAAGTTAAATTTTAATACATTATTTATTCTTCGTATTCTTGGATTTCTTCATAAAATAAGTTTAAGCCAATTAATACCTTTTCTCGGTCGGAAAGATCGCCAATAATCCGTCGGACTGGTGGCGGTAAAACTTTAGCTAGAGTTGGAGTTGCAAGGATTTTGTCTTCCTCGGCTAAATGAGGATTCTTGAGTACATCGATTACTTTTAGAGCATATATACCTTGAAATTCTTGCTCCATAATATTTTTAAGCATTTTTAAAGCCCGGAGCGAATTAGGAGTGTTACCAGCAACATAAAGCTTGAGTACGTAAGCTTTTTTTGAAGTATTCATAAGGCAGGTAATTAAAGCAAATAACTAACATTCAATAGTAGAAAAATTAGACGGACGACGACGATACATTTCACACAGATGCGCTAAGATATCAATTAAAGTTAAGCGGTAATCAAGTAATATTTCTTCACTTCTTCCCTCTAGTTTTAGTTGTTTAGCAAATTCATCTATTAATTCTATGTGAATTTGAACGATCAGGGGTACGGGAATATTATTTGAAAAAACCTTATTAGTAAATTTATCAATTTCAATTTTAACGTTTGAGTTGGTAAAGTAGCTCAAAATAATTTGATGATAATCTTGTTTTAATTCTTGTAAAAATGTATCTTGCTGCTCTAAAGACATTTGTTGAAATACTACGTGCTTTTGACCATTTTGATAAATAAAACGCTCCATGAATTTTTATTAAAAAAACCTAAACTTAGGGGTTATACTTTAATATGTCCAATAGACTAACGGTTTTCAAAAAATTAAGAAAGTATTAATATATAAATGATAAAGTTCGGAAAGATTTCTGGGGATAAAATATAAATAGTTAGTCACGGAGCAGTTCCACAAATAATATGTCAATTCCCAAGCCAATAGTCATTAAAGATAGATCCAATAAGACATTGTATTTTATTATAATTGCTAAATGCGATCGCATTAGAAGTAGTTTGAGCCGCAATTAATTATATAGATACCGCAACCTAGAAATGAAAGTTGTCATCAAAACGGTAGCAACAGGCACAGCCTGCGGATGTAGCAATTACGATCCCAAGGAAAACGAAGTATCCGTGTTAGCTCTGAAGATGATTCCCGGCGCTGCATGATGTTAATGTCAAACCTCAATCTAAGAAGTTTTATAGCACTCGTACCAGAGTGCGATCGCACTATCGCGGTAGCCGCAGTGTTAGAGCTATTCGCCGCCAAAAAATGCGATCGCCTAGTATTAGTAGACAGGCAGCGTCCGATAGGTATAATTTCTACAAATACATTGAACCTACACTTAGGCGAGTTGTCAACAGCAAAAAAACAACGCTTACTAAGCTCGGCAATTGGCGATAATCCTCACCTTATAGAACTTTTAGAACTGCTACCAACCAATTGCAGCTTAGAACAATTTAATTTGCACTTGCAGCAAAACACTCGTCCCCACAACGAATGGGCATTAGTTGACGATGGGGGTAAATACTTAGGGTTGGTAAGCACTACACAATTATTACAATACTTATTATCTTCATCGCCGAACCATAGTTTGGTTACTCAACTTGCCTTAGAATTTTTAATCCAAATAGTAGCAGAACTGCCTTGGGCAGTAGTTTTGCAGACAAATACCGGAGAAGCGATCGCTCAATCAGCAAATTGGCAAGAACACTTTGGCTTGTGGCGAGATTCCCTCGCCGTCCGGCAAGAAATAGCCGAACTATTAAATACTACAACGCCCAAAGAAAGTAATCAAAGCGATCGCCAAATAGCAAACTCTGACGACGAGGAAGCGCAGCCTAGTTTTAGTCGCTGTCAGTTGGGAACAAAACCAGGTACTTGCGTCTGTATCTGTCCTACACCCGACGGACAAGAAAAAGTATGGGAATTTATTAAAATTCCCCTAACAAATTTAAGTCAAGACTTATGGCTGTTGGTAGCTAACGATATCAGCTACCAGCAGCAACTAGCCTCCGAACTTGCCGCCAAAAACGCCGAGATCGTGCAATTAAACCGCCTCAAAGATGAATTTTTAGCTTGTATCAGTCACGAATTAAAAACGCCAATTACAGCAGTAATGGGCTTATCAACTTTACTTAAAGATCGAGCTTTAGGACAATTGAACGATCGCCAAGAGCGCTACGCGCGATTAATTCATCAAAGCGGTCGTCATTTGATGGCAGTAGTAAATGACATCTTAGACCTAACGCGGATGGAGACAGGACAGCTAAAACTAAGCTTAGAACCCGTACAGATTCGCGCGGTATGCGATCGCGCTCTAGAGCAAGTAAAAGCGATCGTAACAACCACCTTAAAACCTACTAGCGAACCTCCAGAGGAGCATCGATTTACTTTAGAAATTGAACCGAATATAGATATCTTCATCGCCGATGAATTACGCTTGCGTCAAATGCTCGTAAATATGCTCAGTAACGCCTACAAATTTACCGAACCAGGAGGCGAAATTGGCTTGCAAGTCAATCGTTGGGAAGGCTGGATTGCTTTTACAGTGTGGGATACAGGAATTGGCATTTCCGAGCAGCAACAGCACTTAATTTTCCAAAAGTTTCAGCAACTAGAAAACCCCTTAATTCGCCAATTTGAAGGCGCAGGATTGGGACTTGTCCTGACACGAGCGCTCGCTCGCTTGCATGGTGGCGATGTAACTTTTTTATCTAAACAAGGAATTGGTAGCTCTTTTACCTTGCTCTTACCTCCAAGTCCCCCGCAAAAAAGTATCGCCGACGAAGAAACAAGTCCTAGGACTTATCCTACCCCCGGACAAACACCAACATCGCTTTTACCTACACCCCCCACTTCTCCGACTCCTTTAACTTTGGCGGGGGGACGCATTAAAGCCACCCCCTCTCCCTTGCAATTGCGCTCTAACCCTTTGATATTAGTAGTGGAAGCCGCGCCTCAATTTGTAGAAAATCTCAGCGAACAACTAAATACTTTAGGTTATCGCGTTGTAGTTGCGCGATCGGGGACGGAAGCTTTGGAAAAGTCGCGGCGATTGCAACCGGGATCGATATTTCTCAATCCAGTTTTACCTATGCTTTCCGGTTGGGACGTACTTACGTTGCTTAAAGCCGATGTAGCAACTAACCAAATTCCCGTAATAATTACCGCCACAGGCGCAGAAAGAGAGCAAGCATTTTTAAACCAAGCTGATGAATTTCTCAGCCTCCCGATTCAAAACCACAATTTGCAGCAAATTTTGAATCGTTTTTGCTCTATAACCCCCGTTTTCCCCTCAGAAAATAGCGATCGCGATCGTCCCCGGTGCGACTTATTAACAGTTTTATGGTTGGTTACGCCGTTTGAATCTTCTTTGTTAACTTCTAGTTCTCTGCAACTCCATCACCGCGTTGTCGAAGCGGATGACTTAGAACAAGCAGAGCTATTAGCGCGGATTTGGCAACCAAATGTAGTTGTTATCGATGGTTCAATTTTAGAACCGCTAACTTACATACAGCAACTTACCAAATACCCTAAATTAAAACGCTTACCTTTAGTAACGTTGAATGCGGCAACGACTGAGGCGGTAAATCAAATACCAGGGTTAATGGTATTTCCTTGCTTGACTGCGGACGAAGATGTAACTGTAAATTCATTATTAGCAGTTTTGCAGGTAGCGGCGGGGATCGGTTGGAAACCGAGCTTATTAATAGTTGATATTGCTAATTTGCCTGACTTGCAACCTCCAGACTCAATCGGCGATGCAACTACAAACGAGTGGTTTCAAGCTTTGGTTCAGTATTTGCAATCGGCTGGATTTCAAACGACAATGAGCCACACTTGGGCGGAAACTATGCCGCAAATTCAATCTGCTAACGTGGATGTAATGCTGATTAGTTTAGGCAACAACGTCTCTTATCAAGCAATCCAGGCACTTACGGCTTTGAGTGAGGAAGAAAAATTACCGCCGATTTTAGTATTAGATAGCTGGTTAAATCAACATCATGTCCAACCGCAGTCTAATAAACTGCGCCAACAAGTAGAACCTAGGGATAGCTATTCATCAGAGCGATTTTCTGCTCCCCAATCATCTCAAGAAGTAGCTGACTTAGATAGAATTTTAGAGGCGATTTCTACGCGGATTTTGCCGCCTTCGCTATCGATGGAGGAATTGTTAAACTACATCCACCAAGCTTTGATTGCGAACGGGTAAATTAGTTTAGGCGCGCAACTCGAATCAACTTATAAGCTCCCGCTTCTCCTAATTGTTGGTAATTTAGGGCAGGAGTTTCTAACTTTACTAGCTTTTTGGGTTGAGCTAAAACCATCGCTGAAAATGAAGATGATTTTGCGTTTAGGAGTTTCTGCACGTAACTTATCCCCGCATTAGTTTCTTTGATGTAAGTTACGGGCAGTTGGCTGTAAAATACTACGCTGGGCTTTTTGAACCCAATCATTACTAATTCTTCATTGGGTATGCGGGTTGCCGCCGCGATCGCCGATAATTCTTTTAAGGGTACTTGCCTTGCTTCATCAATTAAAAAAGCGGCAGGCATCATGACAAATATTACAAACGCGATAAATGCAGCTAAGTTTAATTTTATTAGCCATTGCCCTTGGCGGCATAGAAGTAAAACCACTCCTCCAATTCCCGCAATCGCCCAGATAATTGCGCCAGTAATTGGTAAACCTGATTGTTGAATAAGTTGGCGTAAGTTAGGAATTGCCGGATCGACACCGACTAAACCCGGCGCTAAAAATAATGCTAAAGCTAGAAGTAGTACTAAACCTACATTTAACCAACGGCTGATATAAAAAAATCGGCGATACTTCCAACTAGGCTGATAGGGTATTGGTTCGCTCCAAGGCAATGCTACCAAAATAGCCGAAGCTGGCATGAGGGGCAAGACATAGCTAGGTAACTTAGTAACGGCGATCGTGAAAAAGCCAAAAATGCCTAAAAACCAAAATAAAGCAAATAAACTTAATTGATAAATGCGTTCTTGTTTTTGCCAGTGCGATCGCGCTAATAATTTTATTTTATAAATTGCTATAGGTAAATAAACTGACCAAGGAGCAAAGCCTAGTAACACAACCAAAAAGTAGTAATACCAAGGAGCAGAATGATGATTGACAACTCCCGTAAACCGTTCGAGATTGTGATAACCAAAAAATGAATTAATATAAGCACTGCCATTGCGCGCGATAACTAACACAAACCAAGGTACAGAAATTACGCCAATGATTAAGCCGCCCAAGACTACGTGCATTTCTTGGAGAACTTCTCGCAGTTTCCCTAAGTAAAACAGAAACGAACCAATAATTAAACTAGGTAAAACAATTCCCACTGGGCCTTTAGTTAAAATTGCCGCCGCAATTAAAATATAAAACGCCACATACCAACGCAGTTTTAGCTTGGGTACAGAAATTGCATAACCGCAAAACCAGCACAGCAGCGCCGAACCCATACACCCCGCCAGCAGCATATCCGATACACCCGTCCGCGCCCAGACAATTGTTTCTGGGTTTAGTGCCATTAAAGCCGCACCAATTGCCGCACTTAGCCAATAGCGGCGGCGTTCAAACTTTACCATTGGGGCGGAAGTATGCAGCCCAAATAACCAAATTGTATAAAAACCTAAGCCAACTAAACTCATAGCAGCGAAAGCCGAAGGCAAACGTACCGCCCATTCATTTACGCCAATAAATTGATAAGCAAGCGCCATCAACCAGTAAATCAATGGTGGCTTATCAAAACGAGTTTCACCATTAAAAAATGGTGTAATCCAATCGCCAGTTACTTTCATTTGCCTCGCAGCTTCCGCAAATAACGGCTCAGTTTCGTCAATTAGGCTAATACTACCCAAATGCCAAAAGAAGGCTACCCATCCTACGAACAGCAGCCATAAGATAGCCAAAATCCAAGCTTGGCGAGGACGATTTGCAGTATTGTTTAGCCAACTAACTAGAGGTTTTTTCATGCAATTGGTGAAAGTAATTAGCGATCGCCTAGTATATCAGCGATTATGTCTAGCCCTTGCTCCTCTACTAAAGCTATTGCAAAGTTAAATGCCACCGGGAGAGTTTGGCATCCCAAATAGGTGCATCGCTTTCGCCGACTACATAAGGTCCCCAATATTGACCCGAACCATCTTGAGCAAAGGCAACTAAAATGTCTCCTTTTTTGAGTTTAAAGTTCCCTTCTGGTAAAGAAAGAACCAACCCTTCGGTGCTACCTTCAAAAGGCGCAAAATCCCAGTGAGCAGGTTCTACCGCTTCAGCGCCCCTTGCCAGCAAAGCTACTCGTACAGGTAGATCGGTTTGATTGCTTAATATTAAAGCCCCCGGAACTCCTGCTACTTTGGGCGCAGGCGATCGCGCCGTTTGCTTTACTGTGGGGGTAGAAGACGGTATGGCAGGCGGTTCAGCCTTTGGTGGCGATGCTGTAGGAGTTTGTGGCTCAATCGATATGCTCAGTTGCATTGCCCCTACCACCAATACTACCAACCCAAATAAAGAAGCAATCATGACGGCTGGGTACACCGACGACTTTGCCTTCATAGTTTTATAAATATCCAGTTTCTTTATGCTTATCATGGTTGTCAGTTTATATCTCTATTATCTATTGGTAAATTTAGAAATAACGTCATTAGGACTACTGCCATAGGCTAAAGCTTGTAAGATATCTTTGGTAAAAGGATATTGTCAGATTGCAATCTGTCACACTTGCCTGGAGGCTAATTAGAGCGATGCAAAATACTCGTCTTAATAATTTATTTGCTGCTCTTGGCGGGCAGTTAGGCAGATGGTTATTTAATCCTTGGCGGCGGCTGTCATTGCTGACGATTAGTTTGCTGTTTGGCTTTTTTTTGGGGACGGCAGTTTCTACAACGGCGGGACAATCGGCAGACTTGGATATTATTGCGGCGGGAATTTTAGTTGCTTTAATTGAGATAATAGATCGAATTTATTACCGTCGCCGCTTTGGAGAAGTGCGCAGCTTTTGGGTAGAGTCATTAAATGCCCTGAAAATTGGGTTGACCTACAGTTTGTTTATTGAAGCGTTTAAACTCGGTTCGTGATTGCTCAAGTTCTGTTCAAAAGTGTCAAACTAGATGAACGAGGATGCTTAAATTAAACGCGGTTTGAAATTTTTCTACTTTTAACGGCTGTAAACCATACTTCCCTTAAGCATCTTCCAGAGCGATCGCTCTATTTGCAGCATCAACAAGTAAGATATTTGCGGCTATTGGTAACTAAATTAAAATTTATGGCAAGTCTGCGCGTTCTATCGGGAGTCCAACCTACAGGAAATTTGCATTTAGGTAATTATTTAGGAGCAATTCGTAATTGGGTAGAAGGGCAAAATCAGTACGAAAACTTTTTTTGTGTAGTTGACTTACACGCAATTACTGCGCCGCATAATCCTAAGACCTTAGCAGCAGATACTTATACTATTGCCGCTTTATATTTAGCCTGCGGCATTGACTTAACTTATTCTCATATTTTCGTCCAGTCTCACGTTTGCGCTCATAGCGAATTAACCTGGCTCTTGAACTGTATTACACCCTTAAATTGGCTAGAAGATATGATTCAGTTTAAGGAAAAAGCCATCAAACAAGGAGAAAACGTCAATGTTGGTTTGCTCGATTATCCCGTGCTAATGGCAGCAGATATTTTGCTCTATCAAGCAGATAAAGTTCCAGTAGGTGAAGATCAAAAGCAACACTTAGAACTTACCCGCGATATTGCGGCTCGGTTTAATTACTTATTTGCCCGCGAAAATCCAGTTTTAAAATTACCCGAAGCTTTGATTCGTTCTGTTGGCGCGAGAGTAATGAGCCTTACAGACGGTACGCGCAAAATGTCTAAGTCCGACCCCGCCGAAGCCAGCCGCATCAATTTACTCGATACTCCAGAGCAAATTAGCCAAAAAATCAAACGCTGCAAAACCGATCCAGAGCGGGGGCTAGTTTTCGACAATCCCGCACGCCCGGAGTGTCATAATTTACTAACGCTGTATATGCTACTATCGGGCAAAACTAAGCAAGCCGTAGCAGATGAATGTCAAAATATGGGATGGGGACAATTTAAACCCCTACTAACTGAAAGCGCGATCGCGGCTTTACAGCCAATCCAAGCAAAATATCAAGCAGTCATGGACGACAAGGGTTATTTGGAATCAGTGCTACGCTCTGGCAGACAAAAAGCTGAAGAAATCGCCAACGATACCTTGAGTAAAGTCAAAGCAGCCTTGGGTTATTCTGTGCCAGTGTAGTTATTCGCCGCTATTCATCCCCGTATATTAATGAGTAACATATTTCGCACCGCCGTCAAAAACAAAGAATTTTTAATTACTGCCGAGGTCGCACCCCCCAAGGGTGGCGATCCCAGTAATATGTTACAGATGGCAAAAACTCTTAAAGGGCGAGTTCATGCGGTAAATATTACCGATGGCAGTCGGGCGGTATTGCGAATGTGTCCGGTAATCGCCTCGGTACTTTTGCTTCAACAAGGTATAGAACCAATTTGTCAGATGGCTTGCCGCGATCGCAACCGGATCGGATTGCAAGCGGACTTAATGGGCGCTCATGCGCTTGGGGTCAGCAATATCTTAGCTTTAACTGGCGATCCGGTAAAAGCAGGGGATCATATAGAAGCTAAAAGTGTATTCGATTTAGAATCCGTCCGGTTGTTGCAATTAGTTAGCAAGTTAAATACTGGTTTTGATTACAACAATATCCCCCTTACCGATGGCGCAACCGATCTATTTGTCGGGGCGGCAGTAGATCCGCAATTGCCTAGTTGGTCGAGCTTGCAGCGTCGTTTTGAGCGCAAATTAGAAGCTGGGGCGCAGTTTTTTCAAAGTCAGTTAATTACAGATTTTGAGCGGCTAGAAAAATTTATGGATGGAATTGCAGCAAGTTCTAATAAACCAGTTTTGGCAGGGATTTTTTTACTTAAATCTGCTAAAAATGCTCAATTTATCAATCGCTGCGTTCCGGGAGTAAATATTCCCGATGCAACGATCGAACGCTTGGCAAATGCCCCCGACCCTTTAGTAGAGGGAATTGCGATCGCTGCCGAGCAAGTTAAGTTAGCGCAGCAAATTTGTCACGGCATTCACATGATGGCGGTAAAACGCGAAGATTTGATCGCGCAAATATTAGACAAAGCAGAAATTGCCCCACTGTCAACTTAAATTAATAATTATCGATCGAGGTAAACATGAAAGTAGCGATTTCTGGTGCAACCGGATTTGTCGGCAGTCGTTTAGTAGAGCGATTGCACTCCCAAGGGCATCACATATTAATATTGACTCGCAATGTCAGTTCTGCCCAAAAAACCTTTCCTAGTTCTCGATATCCCAACGTAGAAATAGTTGCTTACACCCCCACAGAGTCGGGAGATTGGCAGCAAGCTATATCGGGGTGTAATGGAGTGGTTAATCTCGCTGGCGAACCTATTGCCGAAGGGCGATGGACGGCAGCGCGCAAGCAAGAAATTTTGCATAGCCGCAAGTTAGGGACGCAAAAAATTGTTGAAGCGATCGCCCTGGCAAATCCCAAACCTCAAGTATTAGTGAATGCTTCGGCTATCGGCTATTACGGGACTAGCGAAAATGCGACTTTTGACGAAACCAGTGCAGCAGGCAACGATTTTTTGGCTCAAGTTTGCTTAGATTGGGAAGCGGAGGCGCAAAAAGTTGTTGAGGCGGGAGTTAGGCTAGTAATTATACGCTTGGGCATAGTTTTGGGGAAAGGTGGAGCTTTAGATAAGATGGTCACACCCTTCAAACTCTTTGCGGGCGGTCCCATTGGTACAGGCAGGCAGTGGTTTTCTTGGATTCACCGCGATGACTTAGTAAATTTAATTATTCAAGCACTTACTCGCCCCGATATTAGCGGCGTACTCAACGGTACAGCCCCCAACCCCGTGCGGATGAATGAGTTATCCCAAACTATGGGTCAAGTTATGAATCGTCCTTCTTGGTTGCCCGTACCTAGTTTAGCTATAGAGGCGTTACTTGGCGATGGATCGATTGTTGTGTTGGAGGGGCAACAAGTCTTGCCACAGCGCCCTTTGAGCTATAACTTCGATTATCAGTACCCCACGCTTAAAGAAGCACTTAAAGACATATTAAGCCACGTATAAAGCGTTGCAACGGAGAACTCGCTTAAATAAAATTTAGCTATTACTGCGAAGTTGGTTAATTTTACCAATTGCGCCGCTAATAACCGACCCTGCCATTAAAACCCCGATCGCTGGCGTAAATACTGGTGTCCAAAGCTTGTACCATAGGTCTAAACCTAGGGGCAATTTGAGTACGTGACCGAGTACGGCGATCGCTAACCAAAAAAAGGCAAACAATACAACAAAAAAATCTGCTACTAAAGCTAAATTAATCCATTTAACCACAATGTTTTCTTGCTTGGTTTGGTCAGTCATAAATCAACTCATGTCTCCTTTAGTAGCCTATTTAAACTTCAAACAGCCATTTATTCACTCTTTCTAGGCTTTTCCAACCAGGTTTGCGACTAAACCCATCGGCGATGCTTTGTTTGATTTCGGCGCGGACTTCTTCATCAATCATGACTAGCTGCATCGCCAAATCGACGTGTTCGCGTACGCCCTTCGTACCATTTTCTAACATCGCTAAAGCTAAATTAACTCGCGATTGCGCGTCTTGAGGATTTAATTTTACTGCCTTTAGTGCGGCTTTGTAGGCAAGATTGGGCTTGTTATCTAACAAATATAGCCAAGCCAAACACGCCCAAGCCGCGCTACTTTTAGGCGCGCGATCGCATAATTCTTTAAAGGCTGGAATTAAAGTTGCTACTTCTTCTCCAGCTTTGTAACGTTCTAAACTTTCTTCAAATAAAGAGCCAACGGTTTCGGTCATCGTTTCCCATCAACAATAAGAACAAGGAATTGGCAGAAGTTACCTTATCACTTCTACCTCTTTAAGCGGCGTTAGACACCAAAAGACTTACCGCAGCCGCAAGTTTGTGCCGCATTGGGGTTAGTAAATTGAAACCCACCGCCAATTAAAGCATTGCTGTAATCAAGCATTAAACCATAAAGGTATAACAGACTTTTGGGGTCGCTGACAATTTTAAAGCCATCGTAATCAAATACTTCATCTTTTTCGCTAATATTACTTTCCGCTTCAAAATCCATCATGTAAGACATTCCCGAACAACCTCCTTGACGGACTCCTACTCGCAAGCACAAAGCACCTCCTTGTTGCTTTTGCAGCGCTTGCAAGTGTTGTAAAGCAGCTTGGCTAAGTTGAATTCCGCGTTGACTTGATTGAATTGTAGAATTTGTCATAGTTAGTAACCTGCTTTAAGGTTAAAGTGAAGTAATAACAGCTTTTTAGTTTATTTTAGCGAGTTGTAGAGCTTTTAACTGCCTTTGTTGTTAGGTACTTTCAATTTTAAAGGCGCAAGTTACAAGCCTAGCTTTACATAGTGGCGGTTTGGGCTATTGTCAACAATCCTGTAGTTACAATTTTTCAAAGCTATCTATCTTAAAATTGATAGTCAATAATTAGTGAGGAAGGGCGCAAATTGTGGCAAACATTTATAAGTAAGGGTTAATCTCAATTAAAAGCGCAACTTTGACCAAAAACTATCTGCTCAAAGCATCTCCTCTCCTCACACTTTTCGCATCGTCTCTGGTGATTAGCCCCGTTTATGACAATGTCTTTGAATAGTTCTACTCGTCGTCGGTTACAACAATTAAACCAGATTTCTAGTGTTTGGGAAGGCGATCGCCGTCCATTTTCGCCGCCCGCGTCGGCGCTCGAACCTAACTTGGAATCTAAGGGAGAGTGTATCCTGTGGGTAGATGGGTCGCAAGGAGTTGTCCGAGCGATGGATGTAGTAGCCGAAGACACCGGGCCTGAAGCAGTTGTCAGGACGCTATTAAGAGCGATGGAGCATCCCAATAGCCCCGCTAAACCCGCACGTCCCCAAAAAATAGTGGTGAGAAGTCGCGAAATTCAGTTTTTTTTACGCGGCGCTCTCCAAGAACTAGATATTGCAATCGATTACGTCCCCGATTTGCCTTTAATTGACGAACTATACCGCAGCTTTCAAGAAGTAATTGACGATCGCACCCCCGACTTACCACCCCAGTACGCCCAAGCTCTTAATCAAAAAGCGTTTGAAATTTGGCATAGCGCTCCTTGGGAATTATTGGAGGAGCATCAAATTATCTCGATCGAATTGAATCAGTGGGATATCGGCACGCTCTACGCTTCAATTATGGGAATGCTGGGGATGGAGTACGGCATTTTGCTTTATCGCTCGGAGGAGTCTTTAAAGCAATTTCGGGCAAAAGTATTGTTAGAAGATGAATCGCCAGGAAACTTAGAAGAAGCTTTTTTGCAGCAAGACTGCTTATTTTTGACTTTTGATACCGATAGCGGCGAAGACGACGACGACGAAGACGAAATTATCGATTTAGCTGACTTACCCCAAGAGAAAATTCAACCATCTTTTGGAAATATTCACCCCTTAGAAGGTTTGCGCTCGGTACTGTACGAAGAAGAAGCGATCGCCATGTATGTTGCTTTAGAAGGACTCAATCGCTTTTTGCGCGACGAGCGCGATCGTCTATCGGAGGAAATAACCCCTATTAAGCATAAATATAAAGTTGCCCTACCGCCAACGGATACACAATCTCAAGCAAAGCCAATTGCAGTTACTGTCGCCACAATGCCGCAACTAACTATGGAATTAGAGGAAATGACCTTTGATGGCGATGATGAAATAGATGAAATGCCCTTGTTTCAGTCTTTGCGAGATGACTTGATCCCGGAAGACTCTTTTTTAAGCTTGGGTGTAGTCTCTTGGGAAATGGTCGATTATCTGCGTAAAGGGGCAATTTATCACCAACAAGTTGGAAACCCCACTCAAGCAGGAGATGGGTTGCCAGTAATTTTAATTCAAACCTCTCGCCCCAAAGCTATGACGATCGTTAATGCGATTCAAGAAGCGGGAGGGATTAAAGGAATTGGGTTTAATCCGGGAGCAGATCCTTTTGCGGGCGAAAGTTACGACTTGGGAGTATTGAAAACTGAAAACAACGAAATGTTTTTATTTGGCGAGTTTTTAGATCGAGATCCAGTCCACGTGGCCGCCCGCAAAAAATGGGACGAACGGTGCAGACATACTCGCGGTTATTGCGGTTTAATTATTGCTAGAGGACTAATGGGGGCTTCGCGGGGACAGCCGCATTTAAAAGATATGATGGCGCTGTTTGAAGGGCAGAGTCTTTCGCCTAAAGAGTTGGGTATTGGTACGCTGCAATTAATGCCTCAGTTTGAATAATTTGGTGCTAGATTATACTTCGATCGAAGCTGCTGGCAAATGTTGGAGGACGCTCTTGAAGGGCAAAAGATTATTCATGCGAGAGGTCTTTGGGTGATTTGGTAGAAAATCCCCAAGCTGGACTATTATTTATTTTGAGACGGGGGACACGCTTTAATTTAAAGTTTTTCTCATCACCCAATTTTGAATAATATGTACGCCAACTTTTTCAAATCCTAGTTTTTGGTACAAGTGCAAAGCATTATCATTTGTTGGATCGTAGCTTAAGCAAATTTGCTCGTAACCATCGGCTTTTGCTTGTTCGAGGAGATGGGTTAGTAGAGATTTTCATAACCCTTTATTTCTGTATTGTGGGAGGAGAGCGATCGCACTTAGGAGGGGTACAGTGCTTGATAATTACTTTCTGGCGACTACAAAGAATGCCAAAGCATCATTCCATATGCCTTTGTCGGTAGCTAGTGCCTCGATTTCTGTTAAGTATTCAGCCTTCAATTGCGCTAATTTTTTTGCCAGTAGTTGAAATGCCCGACCTCCACAAGCACTATTTGCATTCGCCTGCCAAGCACTTTCGGCTTCGCTAAGATAAAAACCAAACTGTTCGGTTTTAATATCTACATTTTTAAAACCCGCGTTTTGGATCGTTTCTAGGCATTTTTCCGGCGTACCGAGTATTTCGTTAGGATTAGCAACTGTAATTCCATAATCTTGCAACTTGGCTCTATATAAAACTGATATTGTCATAGCGGTTTCGGCAAAACAAGAAAAGGCAACAATTCCCTGGGGTTTTAAAAAGCGATACCACGATCGCAATGCCGCCGGAATATCCGTCAAATATACAATTGCTGAGGAGCATAATATAGCATCAAAACTATTATCGGCAAAGCTGAGATTATCTGCATCGGCTTCAATAAGTTCAATATTTTGCCAACCTTCTGCATCAATCTTGCTTTGTGCTTGCTGTAGCATCCCTGAAGATATATCTACGCCGATTACTTTACCTGTACTACCGACAATTTTTGCCGATGCGATCGCAACTATTCCCGTACCAGTAGCTATATCTAAAACTTTTTGTCCGCTTTCAAGCTTTGCAAGTTCAACCAAACGGTTCGCAAAGCTATATCGCCATTGATTATCGTAGTTACTTCTAGAATTAAAGTCAGCAATTACTCGCTGCTTATACTCGTTAGTATTTGCTTGCATAAAAATCTTCTACTTGGCTTTTCCTTACTAACTTATAATTTCAACCAATTAAATAAGTCAGCTACAGTCAACCGTAAATCTGCGACTAAATCGGGAATAGGCAGTAGATCGGTTTGTGTTAACAGTCTAGTCTGCTGTTTTGCTGGATAAACTAGCACAGATTTTTCATCGGGATCGAGCAACCAACCTAGTTGACTGCCATAATTTAAGCAGTGCAGAATATTACCTGTTACTTTTGTTTGACTTTGGTCTGGTGACAGGATCTCAATTGTCCAATCAGGGGCAATTGGAAATACATTAGCAATATCGCCATTTTCATCAACAGGTATTCTTTGCCAAGCAAACAGCGTTACATCTGGCACAATTGAACACCCGCCAAAGGTACAGCGCAACTCTGGGAATGCTAAAGCAGTTTTTTGAGGTTTTGTTATAGCATTGATAGCTGTTATTAGTTCACCTTGTAACTTGCTATGCTTTCCTTGGGGCATTGGTTTTTGGATAACTTGACCGTTAATATACTCACTAGCTGGCTTAGTTTCTGGCAATTGCAGAAACTCCTCTAGAGTAATTTTTGGGGGTGCTTGTACCATAGTGCGATCGCCTCTTTAATATTTCATTTTAAAACTTTTCTCATCACCCAATTTTGAATTGTATGTACGCCAACTTTTTCAAATCCTAGCTTTTGGTACAAGTGCAAAGCATTATCATTTTTTGGATCGCAGCTTAAGCAAATTTGCTCGTAACCATCGGCTTTTGCTTGTTCAAGGAGATGGGTTAGTAGAGATTTTCCTATACCTTTATTTCTGGAGTGAGGGAGGAGAGCAATCGCAAGTTCGGGCGTGCGATCGTTTATATAGCCATAACCGGGATTATCTGCATTAAAAAGACGATACCAAGCAGCGCCAATAGGGGTTTGAGCGTTACTAGCGATGAATGCGCGATCGCTTTTGCGTCCCCAGTTTTGCACGTACTTCGCTAAATCGGGAGTTTGCAAAACATCTCGTGAAGGTAATGTCTTTCCTTCCCGTACACAACGCAAGCTGCGAATTTCGTACAACATATCCCATAAAAATGGGACATCATCTCGATTAACTGCTCGAATTTGATAAGAATCCATGACTAAAAAAGCGGACAAAATGCCCGCTTAAATAATTAACCCTTCACGCACACAACTTGTTTTAGAGTTGCGACAACTTCCACTAAATC
This sequence comes from Aliterella sp. RAGGC_92, assembly GCA_030826005.1. Taxonomy (GTDB): domain Bacteria; phylum Cyanobacteriota; class Cyanobacteriia; order Cyanobacteriales; family Chroococcidiopsidaceae; genus Aliterella. The sequence goes on along the minus strand of JAPJOW010000046.1, from coordinate 5,236 downwards.
GGCTTGATTGCTCATCACCGTGTCTATAGACTTATAAGCGCCGGGAATTTCATCTAAAACACCTTCATCTTTGCGGCATTCTACGCCCTTTGTTTGCTCGATCAAATCATTTAGCAAGAGTGAGTTTTTCTTTGTATTAGTCAAAACTCCTCACTATGTCTTTGCTCATGACAATTTGCACACAGAAGATCGCATTTATTTACTTCTTCAATAATAGAATCCCAAGATTTTACAGTAAGTAAATGCATGGTAAACAGCTTAGTAGCTGGATCTCTATGGTGAAAGTGAAATATACAAGCATTTTTACCGTTGTACTCAATTCCACAGTTAAGGCATTTTCCTCCATTTAGGAGAACAAGTTTGACTTTACGCTTGCGATGATACTGTTTTTTGTACTCCATCCTCTGCGCTCTGTTTCTATGGTTCCACTCACGCTTAAACTGAGTCGGATCTTCATATTTCCTTATAGTATTGTGACCGCTAATATATTTTTTAGGTCTACCATATTTATCTCGATCCTTGATTTTTGTTTCACAACCACAAGCACACTCAATCCAATTGGCTTGTTCATAAACTTTTTGATAATGTTTTTGTTTAGTTTCTTGGCTGCTAGTGGTCATTGTATATCTTTGATATCAACAAATATTGATATTAAAGATATACCACATCCTACCTCTATCCTTTTTGCAAAGAACTTGCAATACTTTGTCATAATCGCATCGGTAGTTACAACTACCGATCCCACCAATGCACCTTTACCTAAGTGAACGTCGGGCATCAACGCTACGTGCTTGAACACGAAAGGTAAACCAGCAACATTTTTTGCCATTTGGGTTTCTTGTCCGCCTAAAGCATGATTTGCCCAAGAAAGTACGGGTTTGAGCGTAGATATATCTAATTTTTCGTAGGGCATATACGTTTGCCTATTTTTATATTACATTTATACTACAAACCAAATACACGAGCGTCAAGAAACTTCGCTAAATTTGAAAACTAAAAGACCTCTCCCAAAGCTGGTAGAGGTCTTTTCAAGCTAGGTTTTCTTTTTACTTAGACTTTAGAGCGACAAGTTAAAATTTCGTAGCCGTCATCGGTAACTAAAACGGTATGCTCGAATTGTGCCGATAAAGAATTATCAACGGTAACGGCTGTCCAGCGATCGGATAGTATGCGCGTTAACTTTGAACCTGCGTTTAAAATTGGCTCAATAGCTAAAGTCATGCCTTTTTTGAGCTTGACATTGGGCATTTGTCGAGTGCGATAGTTAAATACAGATGGTTCTTCGTGCAAATTGCGCCCAACCCCATGCCCGGTAAAGTCTTCAACTATTTTAAATTTATTTGCTTTAACATGATCTTCAATTGCTCCGGCAATATCCATTAGATAGTTTCCGGCTTTTACTTGCTCAATACCTTTGTAAAGAGCTTCTTCAGCTACTTTAATTAACCTTGCGGCTTCGGGAGTTACTGCGCCTACGGCGATCGTAATACAAGAATCGCCATGAAAGCCTTGATAAAATGCTCCCGTATCTACCTTTAAAACATCGCCCGAACGAATAACTTTTTTAGAGTTAGGAATACCGTGTACAACTTCGTTATTAATACTGGCACAAATAGAACCGGGAAAACCGTGATAGCCTTTAAAACTAGGAGTTGCGCCCATTTCACGAATGCGCTTTTCAGCGATCGCGTCTAAGTCTAGGGTAGTCATCCCAGGTTGTACCAGTTGGGATATTTCTTTTAATACAGTGGCAACAATTTTTGCCGACTGGCGCATAATTTCAATTTCCCGCTCAGATTTTATTTCAATGCCTTTAGCTTGTTTTTTAGGACGGGGAGCTTGAACGGGTTGGGGAAGCAGATTGCTAAAAATATTCATGGATCGAATCATATAAAGCGCATAAGTCTATCGTACTGGGCGATTGAGATTTGATGAAAGCAAAAAGTTCTGGGTGTGGCTTTAGGTTGCGCCTAAATCTTTTCTTGAAAGCGATCGCATATCCCTAACCTCCCCTTGTCATTTCTTGGATGTAGTACAGGAAAATTCCTGTACTACACCAAAAACTATTATTTAGCGCTACTTCCTCCCGCCGTAACTATTGCAAATTTATCGCTTTGCAGTAGTTCTTTAGCCGCTTTATTTACATCTTCCAGCGTTACAGCTTCGATTTTGGCAGAAAAAGAGCTTAATTCATCTTGCCCTAAGCCATAAACTTCATTAAGTCGAATAGTATTAGCTAGTTCGTCAGGATTTGCCAAACCAACATTGTAAGTGCGAGTTAAAGAGCGTTTAGCTGCTGCTACTTCGCCCTCAGTAACACCTCGATCGTGAATTTCAGCTAAAAGGGTGCGGACGCTAGAAATAGCCTTATTAGCGTCTTCGGGGTCGGTTTGCATGGAAACGACAAAGGGGCCTGCCTGTCTTCCAGCGCTAAAGAAACTATAAATGCCGTAAGTTAAACCTTGGCGATCGCGAATCTCTGTACCTAATCTACTAGATAAAGTATCGCCGCCCACAATCTGATTTAGTACCAAAGCTGCGTAGTAACGGGGATCTTTGCGGTTGATTCCGCGATCGCCTAAAAAAGTGACAGCTTGAGTTTTTCCGGGTAATGATGGGTTAAGTTGCACCACTTTTTCGGAGTTAGGGATCTGAGGATAATTAGCTACAGGCGCTTTTCCTTCTGCTTTCCAGTCATTTAGGGATGTTTCCAACAAACTCCGCACTTGTTTAGGATCGAAATCTCCCACTAAAGTTAAGACCATTTGGTCGGGACGATATTGTTTTTGGTAGAAACTAACAGCATCTTCACGGCTGAGGCTTTTTAGACTTTCTGCGGTGGGGAAAGTATGAAAAGGATGATTGGCGGGATAAATCGCTTGCTGAAACACTCGCCGCGCCAAACGACCAGGATCGTCTAATTCTAGGTCGAGGCTAGTTAAAGCGCGCTGACGGCTAAGTTCAATTTCATCTGCGGGAAACGTGGAGTTTTGCACCACATCTGCTAAAGTTTCCAAAACAACGGGTAAATCGGTCTTTAAGCTATAGCCGTTAATATCTACACCTTCACGCAAAGCCCGAAAACTCAAACTTGCACCGCGATCTTCTAAAGCTTTAGCAAGAGCGAGATCGTCTTTAGTTTTAGTTCCACTTAGTAAGTTTTCCGCCGTCAAAGCCGCTAGTCCAGCTTTTGGTTGCGTGTCAAATTCTGCGCCAGCTTTGATAAAACCACTTAAAGTTACCGTTGGCGTACTAGCATCTGGTAGCAATAATACTTTTACGCCGTTACTTAAAGTAAATTCCTCTGGTAAGGCTTTGGGCGTTGGTGTAGCAGAATCTACTACTGGTAAATACTTTGCAACTTCGGCGGGGTCTACAGGCGCGCCAGGACTAAAGTTTTCGGTCATTTGGGTAGGATTTCCCCCACCGCTTGCTTCTCCGTTTGGCTTAGTAGGTTCAAATAAGCCTACGGTGCGTTTATCGGGTGCGAAATAATTTGCGGCTACGCGCTGCACGTCTTTGGCGGTAACTTTATCAATAGCAGCTAAATAGCGGTCTGTAAACCGATAATCTCCGGCGGTAGTTTGGTCGTAGCCAATCTGCATTGCTTGGGAAACAATATCGCGGTTGTTGAGCAATACCGAAGCTTGCAATTGAGTTTTGGCGCGGTTTAATTCGTCATCGGTTACGCCTTTTTCGGTGAGAAGTGCGATCGCATCCAACAATACCCGATCGATTTTTGCTAATTTCTGTCCCGGTGCGGCGGTGATTTCTAAGTTGTACCACCCAGCACCAGCTAATGTAGCAGCGTAACCATTCATATTACTAGCTAGTCCCGACTCAATCAAAGCTTGATAAAGTCTAGAGTTGCGTCCTTCGGTCAAGATTCCATTTAGCACATCCAAAACGGGTGCATCGGGATGGTTGATATCCACTAAGGGATATACCGCTTGCAACAACGAAGCTGCACCAGGCTCTTTTAAGACAATCGGCTGTTTTGTCCCAGTTTGTGGCTTATTTGCAGTTGTTTGGGGTTTAACAACCTTTTCCTCAGCATTGGGTACTTTGCCAAAAATCTCTTTAACCTTTGCCAGCGTAGCGTCTGGTTCAAAATCTCCCACAACAATTAAAGTGGCATTTTTAGGGCTGTAATAGTTGCGGTAGTAGCTTTTGACTTGTTCAACCGTAAACTTTTCTACATCTGCCTTCGTGCCGCCGACAGTCAATCCATAGGGGCTATTTGGCAGAGCGGCACGCAATACGGCTCTACTCAAACGGTAGTCAGGGTTATTTTCGTATCCTTGCAACTCAGAAATTACTACCCGCTTTTCGCTAGTTAATTGCTCGGCGTTAATGAGAGCATTCTGCATTCTGTCAGCTTCTAGCTCTAAAAGACTTTCCATTAAGCCGCGCTCGACAGTACCATAGTAAGCGGTTTGATCGTAGCTTGTAAAAGCATTAGAATCGCTACCCAAAGCACTAAACAAGCGTCCAAACTGAATCGGGCGGCTATTTGTACCTTTAAATAACATATGTTCTAATTGGTGAGCAATGCCGTTTACACCGGGGGCTTCATCGCGCGAACCAATTTGATACCATACTTGGACGCTGACAACAGGAGCAGTTTTAACTTGCTTAGTTAGGACAGTAAGCCCATTTTCAAGGACAGTTTTGCGGACATTTTCAGTTACAGACAGCGACATTGGTTTTTTGGTGGTTAATGGTGCAGATATAGCAAAAGAGTTGTTAAGTAACAGCGTTGCACTCAAGCAAGCGCTAAATAGGATAAATAACAAACGATGTCGCCTAGATGGAAATAACATACATTAATGCGTTTTAAATTCCGGTACTTTAGCAATTAGCTTAAGCCGATCTTAGCTATAAGCAGGAAGTTTCGATCCAAAGCGGCAGCAAATCCTGTTGAATATCTGAGCGCATTGCCCAAAAGAATATGTAGAAAAATTCGGCAGATACCTTCATTGGCTAGATATACGGAAAAATTCTATGTAATCTCTAAATACGAATGTTGTGTAGAAAAATTCTGTGCAACACTTTAATAAGACAACAGCGCACGGCAATAAAAATCAGCGTTGCGGCTCTACTTCGCCGTTAGACATCCGAGTTAGACAAATCAGATACACAGGAGAACTCGTGCCAGCAGATGATTCTTTGCTATTTATTGATGCTAATAAATACCTTGATTTGTATAGGATAAATCAGGGTAAAAAGCTACTTG
>JAPJOW010000045.1 GCA_030826005.1 Aliterella sp. RAGGC_92 | reverse complement strand
TCTCGCGGTACATAATCAAGAGTGCAAAGCGTTCCTAAAACGTGTCCTTCAGGATTTTGCAGGGGGACACCTGTATAAAATCGGAAGTTTGGATCGGCAGTTACTAAAGGATTGGTTGCAAAGCGATCGTCCGTTGCAGTGTTGGGAATCATCAAAACGTCGGGTTGCAAAATTGTATAGGCGCAAAAAGCAATATCGCGGGGGACTTCTTGCAATGAACCTAAACCAGTGTTTGATTTAATCCACAAGCGATCGCGATCGACTAAGTTAATTAAGGCAACCGGAGTGCCGCAAATATAGGATGCTAATTGGGTAAGGTCATCAAAGGCGGCTTCTGCTGGCGTATCGAGTATTTTGTACTGTAGAAGTGCCTCTATTCTCTGCGCTTCGTTATCTGGTAATAGTGTCATGCTTGAGCCTTATCCACCGCTATTAATATCTGGGAGCAAATAGAATCTTTATTTGCTAGGATGCCCAAATTATGGAGATAATCTCACCATTGCTCTAAATAAAGCGAATTAGAAAAAGCGGTACTACCAAATTGGTAGAGGCTAACATCGGTTTTACTCGCTCAGAAGTTGAAGGGCAAAATACGCTACTGGGTGTTGTTTACGTTTAGCGTCAACCAGGAATCACCGCCTCAACAGAGGAAATTAACGACACGCTCCCACGAGCGATCCAAACGTGCTTATGAGAAAAAGGCTTTAATGTAACACCGCTCACTGATGTCAACGTCTTAGAAGTACCAAACAAAAGTTGAGCATTAAACTGCTGTTGAATGTTTAATTTACCGCACCGATCGCCCTACAAGAATATACATTACTTGGGATGGACTAGCGCCGCTCGCCCTCTAAATTAGTGGAATGTACGTTATTTATCGCGGTTAAAAGAGGAGTCAAAACTTGGAGCGAATTTTTAATTTTATTAGCTTTAATACCGAAATCGGATTAAAGGTATTGTTTACGATCGCATTTTTGCTGGTGCTTTGGCTGTTGCGTCGTGTAGCTAATGCTTTTATCAGAGAATCAATCCGCGATCGCTACAACGGACAAATTTGGTTTTGGGCGGGACAAGCGTTAAATTTATTGACCGCCGTACTTTTGATCTTGGGGCTGCTAGAAATTTGGTTTGATAATCCCAATCGACTTGCCACTGCCATCGGTTTAGTTACAGCAGGGGTAGCTTTTGCTCTGCAAAAAGTGATCGCGGCGATCGCAGGTTACTTTGTAATTTTGCGGAGTAATATTTTTAGCGTTGGCGATCGCATTACTATGGGTGGCGTGCGCGGAGACGTAATTGCGCTAGGTTTTATCCATACCAAAATTATGGAAATGGGGCAGCCTGTTTCGCTGCAAGATCCGACTTCCTCAAGTTGGGTCAAAAGCCGTCAATTTACTGGCAGAATTGTCACTGTTACCAATGACAGGATTTTTGAGCAGCCAGTTTACAATTACACTCAGGATTTTCCTTACCTTTGGGAAGAAATTAGCATTCCCATTGCTTACAGCGCCAACCGCGAAGTTGCCGAACAAATTTTGTTAGATTGCGCTGCTCGTCATACGGAAAACATCAATCAGATGAGTCAAGAATCCTTGCGGGTGATGCGCGATCGCTATTTTCTCCATGCCACCGATTTAACCCCAAAGGTCTACTATCGGATTACAAATAACTGGCTAGAATTAACTGTCCGCTTTGTCGTTAGAGAACATGGGATTCGCGATCTTAAAGATACTGTTAGCCGCGACTTGCTCCAAGCTTTCGACGCAGCAGGAATTAATATTGCCACGACGACTTACAATATTGTCGGCTTGCCTCCCCTGCAAATTGATAATATCAAAGAAAATTCTCAGCATTAGTCTGCTGCCTTCATCTAAGTAAAAACGTTGTTCGATCTCAACTTCATTTATTTGTAGCTTGTTGTTTCCCAAATATTCAAAATTATATTTTTTGCTACTTAAAAGTAATGCTCTCATAACTGTAGGTAGATTTTAACCTGGCAATCGATTGTTATACTAACTAATATTTTTTGATAAGAATAATTCTTATAACTGTAACAGTAGACTTATATAAATGTAGAAGTCACCAGTTAAAGCTCTAAGGTTAAACAGCTAAATTATAGTTACTAGGATCGGAAGCTATGAATATACAAGAAGCAATAACAGCAGCATGGGACAAGATTGGCGGATTGATTGAAAGTTTGATTATCATGCTGCCAAATATCTTATTGGCACTGATTGTTTTTATAATATTTTTCTTTGCTGCTCGGTGGCTGAAATTAATAGTAAAACGCATTACTCGCAGGCATCGACAGGCACGAAATCTAGGTATGGTGTTAGGAAGGCTGGCTCAAGGGACAGTGATTTTGATTGGTTTGTTTGTCGCTTTATCAATTGTAGTTCCAACATTTAGAGCGGGAGATTTAGTCCAGCTACTAGGAATTAGTGGAGTAGCAATTGGCTTTGCTTTTCGCGATATTTTGCAAAACTTTCTATCAGGCATTCTAATTCTATTAACTGAACCGTTCCAAATTGACGATCAAATTGTGTTCAAAAACTTTGAAGGAACGGTAGAAAATATTCAAACGCGGGCAACAACAATCAAAACTTATGATGGTCGCCGGATTGTTATTCCCAATTCCGAACTATTTACAAATTCGGTAACTGTTAATACTGCTTATGATAGTCGGCGGATGGAATACGATTTTGGCATCGGTTACAGTGACGATGTAGAAGAAGCAAAGCAGTTAATGCTAGAAACAATTTATGGCGTGGATGAGGTTTTAAAAGATCCCGCTCCCGATGTTCTTTTATTAGAACTAGCTGAAAGTAGCGTCAATATCCGCGCTCGTTGGTGGATTAAACCACCTAGAAGGATAGACGATCTTACTTCGCGGGACAAAGTAATTTCTGCCATCAAGCAAAAGCTTTTAGAAAATGGTATCGATCTGCCTTATCCGACCCAACAAATTCTCTTTCACGACCAAACAGAAGAAACCGATGGCGATCGCGCCCGTCAACGTGAAGGATGGCCCGCAGGCAACAAAAAAGTGCCAAAACCACGCAGTATTAGCGCTTCTCTCCAGCATCTAGCTGAGATCCGCGCCGCAAAAAACGGTAATGGCAGCGATGAGAAGCGCACCGCAGGCGATGGCAAATGAAAAACGTCAGACTTGCTAAATTTTGGGACTCCCTACAATCGAGCTACTTTTTTGTACCCGCAGTGATTGTAGTAATGGCGATCGCTTTGGCTATTACGATGTTAACCCTCGATCGCCAAGGCTATTATGGAGCGTTAGAAAACTGGGGCTGGATTTATACTGGCAGTACAGACGGTGCGCGGGCTATGCTTTCTGCCATTGCGGGTTCGATGATTACCGTTGCGGGTACTGTGTTCTCAATTACAATTGTGGCGCTGCAACTTGCCGCTTCTAATTTTGGTCCCCGCTTGCTGCGTAACTTCATGCAGGACATTGGCAATCAAGTTGTTTTGGGGACATTTATTGGCACGTTTATCTACTGCTTGCTTGTGCTGCGGACAGTGCGAGGAGATGGAGACGATTACAACTCTTTTATCCCGCAACTATCGGTGACAGTAGCCTTAGCGTTGGCGTTTGTGAGTATTAGTTTGCTAATTTACTTTATCCATCACGCCTCTACCATCATTCAAGCCTCCCACGTGATTAGTGACGTTAGTGCCGATCTCGACCAAGCTACGGATAGATTATTTCCGGCAAAAATCGGCAAAAGCTTGGCTCAATCTGAGCAACAAAAGGTAGAAATCCCAGGAGATTTTGCCGCAGATGCCCACCCAGTTAAAGCAGTAAAAAGTGGTTATTTGCAAGCAATTGATGATGATAAGTTAATGCAGATTGCCTCAAAACACGATTTGCTAGTGCGCCTAGAATTTCGCCCAGGCAAGTTTGTCGTCCAGGGTAGCGAGTTAGTTACGGTTTATCCTGGCAGACGATTAGATCGCAAACTTACCAAAAAGCTGCGAGATGCCTTTATTTTGGGTCAAGAACGCACCGAACAACAGGATGTAGAGTTTCCCATCCATCAATTAGTTGAAGTTGCTTTGCGGGCTATTTCCCCTGGAATCAACGATCCATTTACGGCAATTCGGTGTATTGACAGGTTGAGTGCGGGACTGTCGAACCTTGCAAGGCGAGATTTTCCCTCTCCCTACCGCTACGACGACAAAGATAACTTGCGCGTCATTGCCCAAAGCGTGACCTTTGCAGGGCTAACTGATGCTGCCTTTAATCAGATCCGCCAGTATAGTAATTCTGATGTGGCTGTAACTATTCGGTTACTAGAAGCGATCGCCACTATTGCCCGTTATACTCAAAATCAACAAGATCGTGAAGCACTGCGCCGCCATGCAGAAATGATTAGGCGCGATAGTCAAAAGGCAGTTTCTGAGGAACTGGATAAACAAGATATTGAAAAGCAATATCAGGCAGTTTTGACGGCATTGAGCCATCAAATTTGACCGCTATCTTTACTTTTGCGCCTTGCTATCCCTACATCAGGCAATAATAAAGTCATACTAAAAAAGGAGAGTTATTGAGAACCCTCCAAACAAAACTAGGTAAAACTGATTAAGTAAAAATGAGACGTAAATCTGGTAGGTCTACGGTGACAGACAAAAAACCTTTCGCATTTCTACCTGCAAACTTTAATTACACTACCATTGCAATTTTGGCAGCAGTATTAATTTTGGGAATCGGCATTGGTACAGTTATCACCTCTGATACTGGCGCAACACCTAATAATGTTAGCTCTAGTATCCAGATCGACCAAAAAGCGCCTAACCCTGATATTTGTATAAATTATGGTGCTAGTGCGATGGTAATGGATGCGCGGTTATTTGTGACTTTGCGCCCCTTTAAAGTTTATGTGTCTCAACCAACTATGCGTCCTGGCTGCGTACTGCGCCAAGCTAACTGGGCAGTTTTAGAGCAACGTAACTTAGTTACGGGCGATCAAGTGCGCGATTGTCGGCAAAGGTTAAATACTTTTGGTTATACGGGAGATTTGGGAAGCTCCCCCGCAATTAGTTGTATTTATCAAAGTGAAGACGCGCAGAATTTCTTTATCAATCAACCAGGAGCAGTAAACGCGCCCACGAATACCGAACAATTCTAGTGAGTCGAAGATTTTGCTGCCTTGGGTAATGCTGCTTTTTTGGCAGTAAAAGGGGTTTTTGCCGATTCCCCATTTACGGCAATCTCTCCCGTTAAATTTTCGCCGTCAATACGACTATTAATTGCGATCGCCTTGTCTCCCGATTCTTGAGAAAATCCGCACAAAACAGAATTAGCAACCTCACCATTGAGATTTATCTGTTGATTGTTAAATAAACCCGTCAGCCTTAGCTTTTCTTCGGCAGACATTGAACTTTGCCCTGCCTGTGCTACTGGTTTTAAAAGGGCAGCATTTATATAAGTACCCGACTGATCGAGTTGGAGCATTAAAGGCGCTACTTGCGAACAACCAGGTAAAGGTTGACTAAAAGTGAGACGATAACGTCCGCCAATCGTTTGAGGGGCTTTGAGATTTTTCTCTCCGTAAGCTGTAACGACATTGAATAGTAGCAACACCGAACCAATGGCGATCGCATAAAAACTCAAAGATTTAACATTAAAATGGCTGCTCACAATTAAACTCCTGATTTATCTGGATCGTCGATGCTGGGTGCAATTACCGAAGCTAAATGAGATGTTACTTGGCTATAGCGACGAGTTATGAGCAATGAAGATCGACACTCAATTGCTAATTCGTCGGTATAGCGCCCCAAAGTTTGCCGCTCAATGCCCCAAGCACGGCTAGTTCCGGCAATGGTTAGATCGACATAGGCGGAGGCTTCAACGGCTACTTGGATGGGTTCGGCGGCTTGTTGAATTTGGATATCAATGCGATCGCGCACTTGACGATTTAAGTTCCCCATCACCGCACTTAATTCATAGCTTAATTCGCTATTAGTTTGCCCTGATTGCACTACGCGCAAAATTGATAACGTGCGAGTTTCGGAACTAACGAGCATTCTTAAAGCAAGTTCTAGCGCCAAATCGTCGTGAATATTACCGGAATAAGCCACTAACAATTTTTCAATTGCTTCTTGTCCGCGCTCGATATAAACTCCTACATCTACGGGGGCCATGCTGAGAATTTGCCCCACGCGCCCGCCTAAGCGGTTGGTACTAAAAGCTGGACGATGCCAACCTAGTAGCATTAAGTCGATTTTATTTTGACTGGTAATTTGTGCTGTAGCTCGTGCTACATCGTTGGTAACGCGAACTATTGGTTGTACGAACGTTCTAATGCTTGGGGGTTGGAGAGTTTCAACTAATTGCTCTAACTGTTGGCGGCGTTTATCCATCAACCGGTCGGCTTCGGCGGGCATACTTTGAAAAGCGTAATCTTCTTCTAATTCAACTAGGCTTAGGGGATGAACTATAGCGCTTTGGGAATTGTTGAGGGCGATCGCTGTGGCTAATTGTATCAGTCCTTTTTGGGTATTGACGTTAGCTACAGGAACTAAAACTCGATAACTAACTTCGGCAACTACTTCGGTTTTTGGCTCGATGGTATCTAATTTAATTAGTCGTTTGGGATAAGTCCACTCTAATAAGGGCGAAGTCATAAATGTAGTAACTAGCGCCATAATTACCAGCATTGTAAATAAAAGCGGCGAGATTACCCCCAAACTTAAACCAATATTTAGGACGATAAGCTCCGTCAATCCGCGTGTATTCATCAACCAACCGAGGGCGGAAGCTTCGCGATTGTCAATTCCACTGACTCGCGCCGATATATAAGTACCAAAATACTTTCCACTAATAGCTACCGCAACTACGGCGGCGCAAAGCAACCATAATTCGGGACGGTTGAGCAATCCTACTTGCGTCCGCAAACCGCTATAGGCAAAAAAGATTGGTAATAGAAAAATTAATACAAAGTCTTCAGTTTTTTCTGCTATTTCTCTTACCAAACCTTCATCTTTGGGCATGATTGCGCCGAGTAAAAATGCTCCAAAAATAAAGTGAATGCCAATTATGTCCGTAATTAAAGCACTAGCAACTACTCCGGCATATATTCCTGCTAAAAGTAACTGATTGAGCTTGCCTACTCGCTGATAATATCTAGCAACACGCTTTAAAAACCAACGTCCTGCCGTTACCATCAAGCCGATATAGATTAACGAATAAATAATTGTTGGGATCGCACCTGTAATTGTACCTGTCCGCGCGACAGCGATCGCTAAAGCAAGTACGCACCAAGCTGTAACATCATCTACCGCCGCACAAGTAAGTGCTAAAGTCCCCAATCGCGTACCTTGTAAGTTATTTTCGGTAATAATTCTTGCTAGTACCGGAAAAGCAGTAATTGACATCGCCGCTCCCAAAAATAAGGCAAAGGCGGTAAAGGACACATCCCCATTAGAAAGCTGCGGATACAGCAATACTGCTAGTAGAGTTCCCAGGGAAAATGGGGCTAAAATACTGACGTGAGATACTAAAATTGCAATTTCTAACTGACCGCTTAGATATTTGGGATTTAGCTCTAACCCGATGAGAAACATAAAAAATATTAGTCCAATTTGAGATAGGACAAATAAATAAGGAATCGTTTCGGCGGGAAATAAAGTTGTAGCTAAACTCGGCGCAACTAAGCCTAATAAAGATGGTCCTAGCATAATCCCAGCAATAATTTCGCCAATTACTAGCGGCTGCTTAATTGCTCGACATCCTAGCCCCACTAGCCGCGAAAGTCCGATTACAATCAACACTTCAACTAGAACAATAGCAACTGCGTTCATAGTTTCCCCAATCCAATAATCCGATGTGTCTTCTGATGATTCTGCAAATAACTTCCGTCTGTCAAGATAATTGTATTGAAGATAGAAAACTAAGCAATTTTAACTTAAATGTTCTAAATTTTAAGTTAAAGCCTTCCATAGCACCTATTAACAAGCTCTCAGTCTGATAAGCGGCAATATGCAAGGTTAGCTTTATATATCTAGTTCTTCAAATCCTTACCGAGCAATTCCCGCGATCGCTCTAAGTATTCATACAAACTTTAAATAAGTGTTTTGGTTGGTTTTAAAAAATTCTTGTAGTTTCAAGCGCGATTTTATGGAAAAATAGGCGATCGCACCTAAAAACAGAAAGAAGAAAGCTTAAAATTATTTACCTTGAGATTTCAAGCTTTCCATAGAAAGTTAGCCAATGCTTGCAGTTATATACGTTGAGCGCCCGGTTGCCCATTTTCAACTACAAACGATGCTAAGGTGCTGATGGTTGCATTGCGATCGACAATTGAAGATACTGCTCGATAGTCGCTCTGCCAACGTTGGCGGTTTAAATTACAACGAACGTACCCGCGAAAAGCACCATCAAAAAATTTAGTATGAGGATTGTCAACTAAAGCTGCGGTTACTGGCGCTATAAATTCACTAGGAAAGTCAGATGCAATCGAAGTTCCAACAAACTCCGTACCTACGGTCGGCGAATCTGGCTTGCTAAAGTCTGTCTTGAGATCGTGTACCCAACTTGAATGAATATCCCCTGTAATTACAACTGGATTTGCTGGTTTTTGCTTATCCAAAAAGTCAAGCAATCGACTGCGAGCGGCAACATAACCATCCCATTGATCGACGTTGAATACTTCAACTTCAGGACGTGCATCAAAGTCATACTCTGCCAACATAGTTTGTTGAGCGATCGCATTCCAACGCGCCTTTGAGCTATTTAATCCCTCCAACAACCAGCGCTCTTGCTCAAGTCCTGTCATTGTAGCATTTGAGTCAAAAGCTGCTTCGCAACGGGGTTTGAGTTCATCACCACAAGGTTGATCGCTGCGGTATTGGCGAGTATCTAAGACATTAAACTCAGCTAAATTACCAAAAGTAAAACGCCGATATAACTGCATATCTGACCTATCGGGTTTGGACGAGCGACGTAAAGGCATATGTTCGTAGTACGCCTGATAAGCATTAGCGCGTCGCGTCAATAATTCTTGCTGGCTTTGGTCATCTTCGGCGATCGCACCCGCGTAGTTGTTATCGACTTCGTGGTCATCCCAAGTAACTATCCAAGGAAAAGCTGCATGAACTGCTTGCAAATCTGGATCGGTTCTGTATAAAGCATAGCGGTTGCGATAGTCATCAAGGGTGACGATTTCTTCGCTATTATGCTGGCGCGGCCCTCCAACTTGAGGGCCGTATTCGTAAATATAATCGCCCAAATGCACAACCAAGTCTAAGTCTTCGGCTGCCATGTGTTTATAGGCAGTAAAGTAGCCATTTTGCCAGTCTTGACAAGAAGCAAAGGCAAAGCGTAACTCCTTGGGGAAACTTCCTCTAGCTGGCGCGGTGCGAGTGCGTCCAATTTGACTTAATTCGTTGCCTACTTTAAATTGATACCAGTACCACCGCTCAGGTCTAAGCCCGCGTACATTTACTCTTACGGAATGGGCTAATTCTGGTCTGGCATTTACCGTCCCGCTTCTCACAATTTGGCTCATGCTTTCGTTAGCCGATACTTGCCACTGTACGGGTACGAGATAAGGAGGCATTCCACCGCCGTCCAAAGGACTAGGAGCTAGGCGAGTCCACAACACTACACTATCTGGGAGCGGATCTCCTGACGCTACACCTAGACTAAATGGGTAGGCTGATAGGATTGGTTGGGCAACTACTTTAGTTGAATGCTGATGCGCGACTGCAATTCCAGTTAATGCTCCTGCTCCTACTAACAAGCTACGGCGTTTGAGCTTACTTGATAGCAGACGTTCAAAATTAAAGTTGTCCATCTTGGGTTTTTTGCAATTACTTTGTTCCACACGGGACAACGCAAATAAAACTAAGCAAATGTCATACTTTTAAATTAAATAAAACTACTTTTTTAGATTAAGTAGTCGTGCTTTTAACTAAAAGATTATTAGTATCACTTGATTTAGCCGCGAAGCCCAAGATAAACTTACCAATCCCAAATTAACGACTGGTCAACCGAGCATTAACATTGACTTAATCTACAGCTACTCATCAAAAGCTAAGAACGCTACTAGCACGTTTAGCTGCACTAAGTTTAAAAATATTTGCCAATATTTTTGGTTATAGCAACTAAAGGTATACGCTTAAGATATCGGCTCGTTCATCATTGACTTAATAGAATTTAGGTCAAGGTCAAAGTGACGGGCGATCGCATTGATAACTTCAGTTTCCACAGGAGTTTGCACGCCATCAGCTTCGACAATTCGGTAACATTGAGCGAGTAACGGAATTGCAAAGTCGCGGTTGAGTTGATTGAGTAGCGTACTTAAAGGTAAGGGCGATTTGAAATCCTCAGCAATAACCTTAAGCGAAGTTGGACTGAGGTTGATTGCTTGCAGTTGGGGTAATAGTTCTTCCCAAGACTTAGCAGGATGACTAACTAAAATTGTATGGACTAAAATTCGATCCATGACAACTTGCTGGGCGATCGCTGTTTCTAAATATTTATCGCTTTGTTGTTTGAGATCGTTAATAGTTGTTGACTCTACTTGTTGGGGAGACTTTAACTTGGCTTCATAAAATCTACAAGCAGCATAGCCCAAAGAATACAACATGGCAGCATTAGAACTTGCGCCAATAGTTGCCCCCGCAAAAGGTACATTTCTCAGCAAACCCAAGCCTACAGCTTTTAGTAACCGACTGCCACCAAGTCCTAAACCAAAAATGCCTAAAACTTCACCGCGACGCTCTGGATCTTTCAAGTCAAGTCCATACACCGCCGCAATTTGATAAATCATCTCTGCTTGCAAGCGCGTTGTCGCTGCTAAATCCACCGCCAACAGAGCTAGAGCTATTCCTGGTAAAAGGCTGCTGGCAAGCCCAATACCCCCCGCTTGAGTAGCTTTTTCTACCATGATGCGATGAGCAATTTGGCTTGGTGATTCGTGGGGATATTCTTGCTGGAGCTTTTTAACTGCGCTTTGAGCTTTGGCAACATCGACGCTATCCGCCGCACCGAGCAGCCAATCGAGATTGAGAAAGCGAGTCAATCGTCGCACAAACCAATTACTGCCTACACTATCGATAGTTTCTCCCGCACCTTTAGTTACTTGCGAGAGCAAATCGTGGGTGAGATCCGCCGCTTCTTGTCCCGCATCTAAAGCCTTGCGGAAAGCCGCTTCACCTATCTCGGCAACGCTTTTAGTTACGTAATCGAATAAAGAAGGCGGATTTTTTGGTTGTTTTTCCAGGTTGGTCATGATGACGGGGCGATCGCTAAAATTACATCTCTAGCCATAGTTGTAATTAAAAAGTAAGCTGAAAAACATCTATCTAACGCTTCGACTTAGCGCTTATTGGCTTCAATCGAAAGTAAGAACCTATAGCGATCGCAACTTACGGTTTCTCCTGTACCTCTTTCGGCATAAAATTCTTAAAATATCTAGTTGCTAAAACGCGATTGCCCTTGGCGCTACCCTTTAGGTAATTGCACGACTACTACACCCCATCAATTGAGATTCCTATGGCTATTGGCTATGTCGCTCTTGTTCTCCACGCTCATTTACCCTTCGTCCGTCACCCCGAAAGCGATTATGTCTTAGAGGAAGAATGGCTTTATGAAGCTATTACCGAAACCTATATTCCCTTACTGCAAGTATTTGAAGGCTTAAAGCAAGACGGCATCGACTTCAAAATTACCATGAGCATGACACCGCCATTGGTATCCATGCTGCGCGATGAGTTGCTGCAAGAGCGCTACGACCTGCACTTAAATCAGTTAGAAGAATTAGTCGCTCTAGAAGCCGATCGCAATGTCAATAACGGTCACATCCGCTACCTAGCTGAGTATTACGTTAAAGAATTTGCCAACGCGCGGAAACTATGGGAACGCTACAAAGGCGATCTTGTGACCGCGTTTAAGCAATTTCAAGACTCTAACAACCTCGAAATTATTACCTGCGGCGCTACTCACGGCTATTTGCCCCTGATGAAAATGTACCCCCAAGCGGTATGGGCGCAAATTCAAGTAGCTTGCGAACACTACGAGCAAACTTTTGGTCGCCCGCCTAAAGGTATTTGGTTGCCCGAATGCGCCTACTACGAGGGGCTAGAGCGGATGTTAGCCGATGCGGGCTTGCGCTACTTCCTTACCGATGGGCATGGCATTCTCTACGCCCGTCCGCGCCCGCGTTTTGGTAGCTACGCGCCAATCTTTACCGAAACTGGAGTTGCAGTTTTTGGACGCGACCACGAATCGTCTCAACAGGTGTGGTCGTCTGAAGTAGGCTATCCAGGAGCGGCAGAATACCGCGAATTTTACAAAGATTTGGGTTGGGAAGCTGAGTACGAATACATTAAGCCCTTTATTATGCCCAACGGTCAACGCAAAAATACCGGGGTAAAATACCATAAAATCACTGGGCGGGGTTTGGGATTATCGGATAAAGCTCTCTACGATCCCTACTGGGCAAAAGAAAAAGCCGCCGAACACGCCGCCAATTATATGTACAATCGAGAGCAACAAGTCCGCAATTTGCACGGGATAATGCAGCGCCCGCCCATTGTTGTTTCTCCTTACGATGCGGAACTCTTTGGTCACTGGTGGTATGAAGGCCCTTGGTTTATTGATTACTTGTATCGCAAGTCTTGGTACGATCAGGGAACTTATAAAATGACTCACTTAGCAGACTATTTACGAGAAAATCCCACTCAACAAGTTTGCCGTCCATCTCAGTCTAGTTGGGGATTTAAAGGCTTTCACGAGTATTGGTTAAATGAAACTAATGCTTGGGTTTATCCTCACTTGCACAAAGCCGCCGAACGCATGATCGAACTTGGGCGCAGAGAACCCGCCGATGAATTAGAGTGGAAAGCTTTAAATCAAGCCGCTAGAGAACTATTACTCGCACAATCCTCTGATTGGGCGTTTATTATGCGGACGGGAACGATGGTTCCCTATGCTGTGAGAAGGACGCGATCGCACTTAATGCGGTTTAATAAGCTCTACGAAGACATCAATATCGGCAAAATTGATAGCGGGTGGCTAGAAAAAGTTGAAGAAATAGACAATATTTTCCCCCAAATTAATTACCGCGTTTATCGTCCGATGTAATTTTCGCTTTCAAGCCATACCGTCTTTAGCCCAAAAAATCCATAGGCAAATAAGTATAGTAGACCTCTTGAAAAGTCTAAAATTTTTTCTTTAGTCGGCTTCCGCCGACTTTAGCTATCAGCCTTGGATTAAAACCCTAAACGAGCTAGGCTTTTGCAACTGACGATCGCTTTAATTGATAATTTCTAGTGTAGCGATCGCCAGCAATATCTTAAGTATTTTTCTCAGGACGAAATAAATGATTGTGTTCGGGATGATATAAACGACTTCGCCCTTTGGTTTCCTGCAATGCTGGACTAATTACATACAATGTTGTGCGAATTAGGTTTTCTTGTTGGGTGACTTCTGCCATTTTGTCTAGAGATACAACTAAAATCTTTTCATCTACCCAACCCAAACGAAAGCAAATAGCGACAGGCGTTGATGGCGCGTAGTGTTCTAATAATTGAGCTTGAGCATTTTCGATATGACGAGCGCTTAGATATAAGCACAAACTAGCTTTATGGGCGGCTAAAGAAGCTAATTCTTCCGTAGCGGGTACTTGAGTGCGTCCGCTAATCCGACTAAGTATGATTGTTTGTACCAGTCCCGGAACGGTTAATTCTATTTTTAGTTTGGCGGCGGCGGCTTGAAAAGCGCTAATTCCGGGGATAACTTCAAAGGGAATATCCGCTTCCGCTAACGCTTGCATTTGTTCGTGGATGGCGCTGTAAAGGCTCGGATCTCCCGATTGCAAACGAACTACCGATTTATGCGATCGCACGAGTTCCACCATTAAAGGCAAAATCTCCTCTAAAGTTTTATTAGCGGTGCGAATAATCTCCGCATCGGGGCGACACCATTGCAATATCTGCTTGGGTACTAAAGAATCTGCAAATAAAATTACATCTGCTTGAGTTAAAAGTTTTTGCGCCTTGACTGTAAGCAAATCGGGGTCGCCAGGGCCAGCACCGACAAGGTAAACGGCTGGTGCTAAGGGAGTAATCGGCGCGCTAAAAAGTAGTTCGGACTGAGACATAAAAAAACTTTTACTAATTTTTATTTTTTTGCGGAATGGAGTTATCTACTTATGAAGTCATAAATGGTAGATGCACCCTGGTTAAGCTCTAGACTTTGACTCTAGAGCTTTTTTTTGAAAATTTATCTTTGAGACAATGGCTCTTTATTTCTCACGGGTGCAACATCGGGTAAAGAGCGCTTGTAGGCGTACAGCCAGGCTAGTCCCGCTAATCCTAAACTAATACAAACTAAACTGACAACTTGAGCCATCTTCAACCATCCCAGCATCAAGCTATCGGTACGCAAACCTTCAATCCACAACCGTCCCAAGCTATAAGCAACTAAATAAACCAAAAATAACGTCCCAGTTTTGAGTTGTCTTCCTTTCCATCCGCGAAAAAACAGCGTCAAAAGCAAGCCAAATACCATTAAATTCCACAGCGACTCGTATAAAAATGTTGGGTGAAAATAAGCTACATCGGCAAATTGAGCGGGACGATATTGGGGTTGGATGTATAGTTTCCAAGGTAAATTAGTAGGACTTCCAAAAGCTTCAGAGTTGAAAAAATTGCCCCAGCGCCCGATCGCTTGTCCTAAAATTAGGGATGGTGCTACTAAATCTGCTAATTGCCAAAAAGAGATATTTTTGACTTTAGCAAAAATCAATGCCGCGATCGCACCGCCGATAATTGCGCCGTGAATGGCTATCCCACCTTCCCAAATTCTAATAATTGTCTCTGGATGTTGGGAGTATTGCGACCACTCAAAAATGACGTAATACAACCGTGCTGAGGGAATTGCGCCAATAATTAGCCAAATAATCAAGTCTCCCAACAAATCGGGGTCAACCTGGCGGCGCTTGGCTAAGTACTGAGATAGGTTTATCCCAATTAATACCGCCGAAGCGATAAGTAAACCGTACCAGCGAATAGTTACAGGGCCGATTTCAACTAAAACTGGGCCAGGAGAAGTGAATTGAATTGCTAAAGGTAAGTAGCTAAAATCCGACAACATCTAAATAATTCCTCATAAATAGTTATTATCCCTTGAAGAAGTCGCACAGGCAAAACTGCGTGTTTCATCGGCAATAAGTTAAGGTCGTAATATATCTGCTTTTATATCCAAAATTACTTTTTATGGGCAGCACAGAACAAACCCAACTAGAACAAACTGCCACTATTGCTTCAGGACAGCCTAGTTCAACGCTATTAGGTTTAAATTTACAAGAACTCACAGATTGGGTGCTTTCTCAAGGACAACCCGCCTATCGTGGCAAACAATTACACGATTGGATTTACCATAAAGGGGCGCGAAGTCTTGAAGATATCTCGGTTTTTTCTAAACAATGGCGCAGTAGCGTTGCTCATGTCCCCATTGGACGCTCGAAAGTACATTTGCGATCGCTTGCACCCGATAAAACTGTAAAATATTTGCTGCAACTAGCAGACGGTTTAGTTGTAGAGACGGTGGGTATTCCCACAGAAAAACGTCTAACTGTCTGCGTTTCAAGTCAAGTTGGCTGCGCGATGGCTTGCGACTTTTGCGCTACTGGAAAAGGTGGTTTTACTCGCAATTTATCTGCGGGGGAAATTGTCGATCAAGTTTTAACCGTTCAAGAAGATTTTAAACGGCGCGTCAGCCATATTGTCTTTATGGGCATGGGCGAACCGTTATTAAATACCGATAATGTTTTAAAAGCAATCCAATTGCTCAATCAAGATGTAGGTATTGGACAGCGCTGCATAACTCTTTCTACCGTTGGCATTCGTTCGCGCATTCGTAAACTCGCTAGGCACGAATTACAAGTGACTTTAGCCGTTAGTCTCCACGCCTCTAACCAAAACCTACGCGCCGAACTTATCCCTAGCGCTAACAATTATTCCCTAACCGATTTAATTACTGAATGTAAGGAATACGTGCAAATTACTGGGCGGCGAATCAGTTTTGAGTACGTCTTATTGGCGGGGGTAAATGATTCGCCAAAGCAAGCAACAGAACTTGCTCAACTGCTACGCGGCTTTCAATGCCATGTAAACTTAATTCCCTACAACCCCATTGCAGATGCAGATTACGAGCGTCCCAGCCCTCGCGCCATTCAAGCTTTTGTAAATGCCTTACAACAGCAGCAAATCGCTGTTAGCGTGCGTTACTCGCGCGGATTGGAAGCCAACGCTGCTTGCGGACAACTTCGTACTGCTACGCAAGTTTAAACGGCAGCTATCAAGTCCTGGTGCATAAGCCTCGATTACTTTACCCGTATCGGAACACGTAACCATTAAATAGTCGCAAGTTGGGCATTGCGTCCGAATTAGCTTATTTTCGGCAATATAGTGGCGTTCGCCTTCACTACCGCAGTTTGGACAGCGAATTTTTTGAATTACCTGCATTTTTTTACCTTTTTGAGGAACTTGAAAAAAATAAATTAAAATGAAAATCTACAAAACTTAACCAACAAATAGTAATTGTTTAGGACTTAAACGATTGTCAAGGGCAATATTGGTAACTTCCTATTTTTATTGTGTAAGTCTGTATAGGTGCTTGTCCTGCCACTTTAGATAGACTATTAAAACTTTTTCTTGTAGGTTTTATCTCTAAACTCGCTGATCCCCATTACTAACTCGTCTTATTCTAACGTCGATATCTAAATTGCCTATAAACTTAATTAAAAATTAAGCCTTGGAGAATTACTTATTAACTAAGTGCGAAGCCCTAACCCCTGCGCGCTTGCACTATCGCTTATATCTACATTTTTCTAAGTATTTGCTTAAGTTTTTGCATTGCCATCGATTAAAAGGGAATATAAACTTATACAATTTTGAATGTTGCAATTTCGTAATATATTAATGTAAAAAAATGACTCGTTTCTTAACTAAGGAAATTTTTTATCAACCCCCCTACAAGCCAAATCAAATAATTTGCGGTACGGGTCAAACAGTAATTGCAACGGGGTGGACGGTAAAGGAAAGTATTGCTAAACACTTACAAAAAGAGGAATATGCAGGTATAGGCGCACTATATAGCCCCACGCGTGGTATTTCGCTATTAATTCGCAATTTAATCGCAAATCCTTTTGTACGCTACTTAGTAGTTATCAATGCTACTAAAGAAGACCGCAACGCCGGAGCGAGTAAGTGTTTAATTGACTTTTTTTGTAATGGCTTCCAATTGGGACTTACAGACACGGGTAAACAGTGTTGGCTAATTCGTTCTACCGTAACAGGTTATATAGATATAGAAATTCCCGGAGAAGTTTTAGAAGCGTTACGCAATTCAATAGAATGGGTGGAAGCTAAAACAATCGCCGATGCGGTAAGTAAAGTTAAAGCTTACGCCCTGAAAGAGCCTCTAGAGCCTTGGAGTACGCCGCAAACCTATCCTCTAGCCACTGTAGAACCCACAGTATTACCAGGGACGCGCTACGGACACCGCATCGAAGGACGCACAATTGCCGAAACTTGGGTAAAAATCGTTCACCGGATTAAAACTACAGGGACGATTAGACCTACTGGCTACGACGGACAATGGCAAGAATTAATTGATTTAGTGGCAATTGTCACCGATGAACCAGAGGAGTTTTACTTTCCCGAACCTAATTATCTCCCATGCGATCGCACTTTTATCAACGAATACGTCTCGCAAATATTAGACGATGCGCCGATGGTAGAAGGAGTTAAGTATACTTATGGGCAAAGATTGCGATCGCATTTTGGCACTGATCAAGTAGAACAAGTAATTAATAAACTAAGCAACGATATTGATTCAGCAAGAGCGGTAATGTCTTTATGGGACGTACAGGACGGCGAAGCAAATAATAGTCCCCCCTGTCTCAATCATATTTGGGTAAGAGTTGTAGATAACGAGCTATCTTTAACTGCTACATTTCGCAGCAATGATATGTTTTCTGCTTGGGTAGCTAATGCGATGGGGTTACGAGCATTGCAAAAACATATCTTAGATCGGATATGCGAATCTAACCACAACTTACAGATGGGAGCATTAATTACTATTAGCCAAAGCGCTCATATCTACGACGATTGCTGGGAAAATGCCGATAATTTAATTCAAAATCAGTATAAAAAGCTCGTAGCGCAAAGAGATTATGCCGATCCTGCTGGTAGTTTTGTAATTAACGTCCAAAATGACACAATTATCGTAGAACACATGACCCCTGGAACGGGAGAAGTTGTTAATTGTTATTCTGGTAAATCTGCAACGGGACTTTGTAGACAAATAGCCGCCGATTGTCCCGCTTTGCAAGTTGGACACGCAATGTATTTAGGAAGCGAATTACAAAAAGCCGAATTAGCTTTATTACATCAATTCTCTTACATTCAAGACAGAGCTTTAAAATCAAACTTTAGCTAAGGTAACAACTTCAGCTTGGTCTTGATACTTCCCTTTGCGATCGTCGTAACTTGTAGCGCAAGGTTCGCCTTCTAAAAATAGCAGTTGTACAACCCCTTCATTCGCATAAATTCGACAGTCTGCACTAGAAGAATTAGAAAATTCTAAGGTTAAATGTCCTCGCCAAGCCGCTTCCGCAGGGGTCAAATTAGCAATGATTCCGCAATTATGCACAAAAACTCCGGCTTCTAGAGCAAAATTACCTGCTTCAGGAACAGTTAAACAATAAACATCGTGAGTACCAGGAACATCTTCTACAGATACAACTTTGTGATTTTTCAGAGGTTGACCTCTAAATGATTGGATAACTTCAGGAAAGCGTCTAAATACCGAGCGATCGCAATTTAATAATCGAGCCGCCGCGCGGATAGAACCCGTACTATCTAAAGCATTTCGGACTACATCAGCAGTGATTTCATGGCGAGTTTTGGACGCATCTGCCAGTTTTTTCATTAGTAGAGATTGATGAAAACGTCTAGTTCCGTCATCTTTTGCCCAAACTTGTCTACTATGTTCGCCTGTTAAAGCCCTTGCTTTTGCATTGTTATAATACTCAAGCATTGCCTGACGATGGGCAAGTCTTGTAGCCTCAGAGCAATTTTGCCTACCTTCAATTACTCTTTGACGCGCTTCTGTATACTTAGGATCATGCCAGAAGTTCAAAGCTTTTTCTCTCTGCTGCTCTGAAAACATTGCATTCCACTGGGAATCTTGCTTTAATCTAGCGATCGCTTCTCTAATAGATTCTCCATGCTCGTCAGGATCGAATTCATGACCGTAGTTTTCAGTATTGTGCAGTCGAATATGTTCTGAAGCATCCATCCTAATAATATTCCAAGGGTTATTATTTAACCGATTGAAATCAACATGATGGCGGTGAGTATTAGAAACATCTTTGTAAATACTGTTTTTTAAATTCCACTCATCGCTCAATCTATGAGTAGGGTAAAGATACCCGTTGAGTGGCTGGTAAACCATTTCGTAGCCACGAGCCAATTGACGGTATAAAGGCATTAAAGAATCTTGAGGTTTAAGAGTATGTGCCTCAACCATGCGACCATCTCTGGTAAGAAAAAGATGATCGGGCGTACAAAATATCTCTTGGTCATTATCTAAAGTTACCTTTAATAAAGAATCTCGACCAATATATCTTGGACTTTCTAAGAGAGTGACAATTATTCTTCCATGTTGACCAATACTGTAGCCCCAAAATTGTTCGCCATTTTCAGCGCGGCGAGACATTTCCTCTAAAGTAGGAGATGTCCCATCAGCCAAAGCTACGCGAGTATCTCCTCGAAAACATCTTGCATAGGAGCTTTTTCCAATACAAATAACTGTAATATTGGCGGGAACTTCTAGCTTTTCTAACGCTACTCCTAAACCGTAGGAATGAGCAGGTAAAATAAAATATTTACCACTATTATCTGTATGTAATTGGGTTTGTTCTAAGTTTTCAGGATTAAAGTTTTTTGGATCTACTACCGTTCCGGGGATGTGGCGAAAGATGCGAAATTCTGCGCTAGAAAGACGAATATCGTAACCATAGGAAGAAAGCCCATAGCTGATTACAGGTTGTAATACTGAGTCATGCTGATGTTTTCTAATTAATTGTGGCTCAAAAGGTGTAATCATACCCTCTTGAGCCATTTCAGTAATCCAAATATCGTTTTTAATCACAGTATTACAACTAAATCAACAGACTTTCTAGAATAACTTAGAGAGATTAATTTAGTACATTTAATACTCAAGGCTGGTGGCTGCGGCGAATTTCGGTGATTTGGTCGGCTAGTTCTAGAATCTCTGGGGGCATTTCTGTACCTGTTAGTACAATGTCTACATGAGCAGGACGATTTTTGATAAATTCCAATACTTCTTCTAAAGGAATTAAGCCAAAAGAAATCGCTAAACTCAATTCGTCCAACACCACAAAAGTATATTTTCCCTCAGATACAACTTTTTGGGTATGCTGCCACAATGCGAGTAATGACTTTGTTTCGGCTTCGTCTAGTTGGGGAGTGTCGATATAACGGGGTAAGTCGCAGCGAATCCAATCTAAATTTTGCCCTAACTGTACCGGATTCTCAAACCCTTGTCCTATACCGCCTTTAAGAAATTGAACGATTAATACGGGTGTACCAAGTCCTGCGATTGTTAAAGCTTGCGCCATGACACTTGTAAAAAAGCAGCGCGGCGAACAGGTAAATACTTGCACAAGTCCCGCGATCGCATAAGGTAGGCTATTAGGAGTTGTTAAAGCGGGGGTTTCTAGCTGGGCAACCATAGGACAACATTTAACCGTTGAAGAAAAATAATACAGATATATAGCGTATTTGTTTGCTAAGTCCTTTGATTTAACACTAGATATAAGTGAAGGTCAACAGCTAAAAGATAGTTACTTTTTCTAAAAAACTATGAGTAACTTGAGGAAAAGGGGCATTGATGCGATCGCAAAATGTCATAAACTTGGCTAATCAATTAACTTTCGCGAGCAATAGTCATGGCTTGGCAACGTCCCGATGGTAGACAAAGCGAACAGTTGCGTCCGATTAGCTTTGAACTTGGCTTTACGCGCTTTGCAGCAAGCTCGGTTTTAACGAGATGCGGTGATACGCAAGTCCTTTGTACGGTAACGATTAGCGATGAAGTACCTAAGTTTTTAGTCGGTTCGGGAAAAGGCTGGCTAACGGCAGAATATCGAATGTTACCCGGCGCAACCCCCCAGCGTCAACCACGAGAATTATTGAAACTCTCTGGACGCACCCAAGAAATTCAACGCTTAATTGGGCGCAGTTTGCGCGCAGCCATCGATTTAGAAGCACTAGGAGAGCGGACAATTACTATTGATGCTGACGTACTAAGTGCCGATGCTGGAACTCGTACAACCTCGATTACGGGGGGCTTTGTGGCACTGTCGGATGCGATCGCATCCCTGATAAAACAAGGAGCTTTAGAACGTTCTCCTATCCGTCACCAAGTAGCGGCGGTTTCGGTGGGGATACTCCAATGCGAACCCTATTTAGACTTAAACTACCCCGAAGACGTGGCGGCGGAAGTAGACTTAAATGTAGTCATGAATAGCAACTTAGGCATTATAGAAATTCAAGGAACGGCAGAAGTTGGCAGCTTTAGCCGGGATCAAACCAATCAAATGCTCGATCTTGCCGAAAAAGGAATTAAGGAACTATTTATCGCGCAGCAGCAGGCGTTGAAAAATGGGCATTGATGCAAGAGTAAATTTAGCACTTTATCGTTTTGTTGCAAAAATTGTAAGTAACTGCTCTAGTACCCGATATCTCTGGGACAATCGGAAACTACAAGACTAATCAATTTAACTATTCCAAGCTTTATAAATTAGGGAGCATTGCAAGGATATGAAATTGGCTTACTGGATGTATGCAGGACCCGCCCACATTGGGACTTTGCGAGTTTCTAGCTCTTTTAAAAACGTCCATGCCATCATGCACGCACCGATTGGCGACGACTACTTTAACGTTATGCGTTCGATGTTAGAGCGCGATCGCAATTTTACTCCAGTTACCATTAGTTCGGTAGACCGCAACGTACTAGCGCGGGGTTCTCAAGAAAAGGTTGTTGACAATATCACGCGCAAAGACACTGAAGAACAACCCGATTTAATCGTGCTGACTCCTACCTGCACCTCTAGCATTTTGCAAGAAGACTTAGAAAACTTTGTCGAACGTGCTTCTATTGATACAAAGTGCGATGTCATGCTGGCAGATGTCAACCACTACCGCGTCAACGAGTTGCAAGCGGCGGATATTACGTTGCGGCAAATTGTCCAGCTATACACCGAAAAAGCCCGCAAAAAAGGCGAATTACCTACAGGTAAAACGGAAAATCCTTCAGTAAATATTTTGGGTATTTCAAGTCTCGGCTTCCACAATCATCACGATTGCACCGAATTAAAGCGCCTGATGACCGATTTAGGCATTGAAGTAAATGAAGTAATTCCTGAAGCAGCGTCAGTTCTTAATCTCAAAAGACTTTCTCAAGCTTGGTTTAACCTAGTACCATATCGGGAACTAGGGGTAATGTCGGCGAAGTATCTAGAACAAGAATTTGGGATGCCTTATGTAGATATTACGCCGATGGGTGTAGTAGAAACAGCGCGTTGCATTCGCAAAATTGGGCAGATACTTAACGATCAAGGCGCGAATGTAAACTACGAAGACTTTATCAACGAGCAAACTTTGCACGTATCTCAAGCGGCTTGGTTTTCGCGTTCGATTGACTGTCAAAATTTAACTGGAAAAAAAGCTGTAGTTTTTGGCGACAGCACCCACGCCGCCGCAATGACTAAGATTTTAGCGCGGGAAATGGGCATTCACGTTGTTTGGGCAGGTACTTATTGCAAGTACGACGCGGAGTGGTTTAAGG
>JAPJOW010000311.1 GCA_030826005.1 Aliterella sp. RAGGC_92 | reverse complement strand
TAAATTATTTTAGTAAAGCTAAAGTTATGAACCCAACCATTCAATCCTTGCTCTACGACGCAGACGAACGCTATTTAAGGGCAGGGGAAGTCGCCAACCTTAAAAGTTACACATCATCCTTATCTTTGCGCCTCGAAACCTATGAATTGCTGCGCGACAAAGAGATCGTTATCTTTCAACCTATTGCAAACCAACTTCTTTCCAGCTTTCCAGAGCAACAGCAAGACTTGGAGCGTAGTTTAAAAAATTGGTTAGCAGTTTTGCGCTACTGCGCGATGGCAATGCTGCTCAATAATTCGGAATTTCTCGACCGACGGCTTTTAGAATGGCTTACCGATATAGTGCAAGTTCACCAAACCCAAGCTATCGATAGCGCTCTTTACGGGGCGTTGCAAAAGCACTTGCCTCAAATCTTAGCTGACAAGCAATATTCCTTGTTGCAACCTTTTTTAGCTCAAGCGGCGGCTAGGCTGATTCTAGACTTAGCTACATCATTGCCCAAATAACCACCTTTTTAACCAGTAACGGAGAATGCCCAAATGATTGCTATTGGTGACTTGCTTCAAGACCAACCCGTGCGAGGTAATTACTTTGCCCCCGATGCCTACCTAAGCGGTGATTTTGAATCGGGACTCATTGAAAACCGTAAAGGCGATCGCCTTTTAGCTCTGCCAGAAACTTTACTTCAAGGCATCTATGCAGGATTAGACCAAGAACTAGGGAGCGCTAGTGGAATTGTTTTGTTTAACTGCGGGCGCTGGTGGGGTAAAAACTTTTATACCCGTTTTGCTGAAGAAATTAGCAAGTATTACAACAAACCCCTGGCGGAAATGGAAATGGTCGAACTCATCCAATGCCTGAAACAATGCTGGAAAACTCACGGCTGGGGTACTTTCAATTTGGAACTCGATTACTATCAACAAGGCTTTTTAGTCGTCCAAAACTATAACTCGCCTTTTGCTGAAGCTGCTCCTCCTAGCGATCGCCCAGTTTGCTTTTTAGAAGCAGGTATTTTGAGTGCTTTTTTTAGCCAGCTTACCGGGAAAAAGCTTCATTGCGTCCAAACCTCCTGCGAGTCTTTGGGAGCAGATTGCAATTACTTTATTTTGGCTTTGGCAGAGCGCCTCAGTGCTGTAGAAGGATGGTTAGCAGAAAAACAAAACCATCAAACTATTATCGAACGCCTAAAAGCAAGTCCCGTCCACAATTAATCGCGATCGTTTAGCAATCCTCTACCAAGCTCAAAAATATGGTCAAAACTATTAAATTAGAACCGATTTCTCAAGAGACAGTTGTGCAAACTAACGCCAACATTCTCTCGGCGCTATTAGACAACGAACTAGATATTTTGCACGATTGCAACGGTCGCGGGATGTGTTCTACTTGCCACGTTTATATCAAAAGTGGTATGGAGAGTCTTTCGCCAATTAGCCGCCGCGAACAAAGGACGCTAGAAGTAATTACTACAACTCAAACTAATTCCCGCCTTGCTTGTCAGGCGAGGGTTATGGGTGAAGGCATAGTTGTAGAGTTGCCAATGGGTACTTATGTAACAGCAATTACCGATACAGAGTCTTTAATTGGGACTCGCGCCGACCAAAATATCTTGCATCCGATTACCGGCAAAATTTTAGTAGAAGCGGGTAAGTTAATTACCCGATCGATGATTAGTCAGCTTAACGATACGCGTTCGCAAGTTAGCGATTACCTAGCTCGTGCCACCGATACCTAAGAATTTACCTATTTTTACCTATCCAACAAATGTTAAAACAACTAGCCCGCTTAAGCAACGAAACTGAAGGACGGTACGCTTCTAGTGCCGAACTCCAATTTATTAAAGACTATATCAATTCGGTAGATACTCGCATTAGTGCTTACGAAAAAATTCAACTTGTGGAAGTAGAAATCGTCAGCAAGGTAGCAGAACTTAGAAGTAAAGCCGAACCCGAATTATTTGCCAAAACTTCCCAAGTTGACGGTACTTCTGTTTGTCGGCGTGATTTTACCAATATTTTACGTCACTCGGCGGCAGCTTTATTATTTGACGATCGCGATCGGATGCCGGAAAACTTTTTACTTTGGTACAAAACTATTGTCCGCACTTTTAGTTACGATCGCGCGGCGGGTGTAACTTATCAGGTAGTGCAAGAGGTAGTCCAAGAATACCTTACCCCCCAAGAATCAGCTTTATTCGACCCAATTTTACAACTCAACCAAGTTGTTCTTGGTTAAAGTGCGCTAATTACTAATTTATTGCTCGGAGATATTTTAACGTCATGCACGAAATAAATACGTCTAAAGACCGTCCTTGGTTAGATATTGTCGAAACTGTTGCCGTTGTTGGTTCTATTGGTGGTTCTATTGCTTCAATTTTTATCAATCAAGCGGCTTTAGCTTCTATCCCCTTGTCAATTACAGTCATGCTCAATCTGGTAAACCGCCGATTGCAGTTAGAAGCGATTTCTAAAACAAATCAAAGCGCGATCGCCCAACTTATTGAAGCAGATGAATCAAGCGATCGGCAAATTGCCCAATTACAGCAATTTACTTCCGACTACACGCTAGTTAAAGGCAATATTCAAGAGCATTCCCAGCAAATTCAAAGCCATCAAAGCGAAATTGGTAGTTTGCATCAAGAGCAAACTGCAACAGAAGAAAAACTTCAAGCAATCGACGCACAGCTAACTCAATCTAGTAGTGACTTTAGCCAACTCAAGAGCGATACCCAAGATTACACCCAGATGTTGCAAGCAAGTCAGCTAGAAGTTGCTGAACTTTTGCAAGCTAAAGCTATTGTTCAAACGGATATTGAGTCTTTAGCTACCCAGCTAGGAGAAATTCAACAAATTATCCCTAGCTTAGTTGAAGGTAACAGCAACTTAATGGACTATGCCAAACTCCAAAGCTTGTATGAGGAGCAAATGGAAGTTGTCAGAAAAGTTGGTTACTTGCGCGAAATTGATAGTTCCACTCAAGCAATTCGGATTGCTCCTTACGATGCGGATGCTTATTACAAACGCGGTCTGAGCTTTCAGGCTTTGGGAGATAATCAAGGTAGTATTGGTGACTTTTCTGAAGCTATTCAACTTAATCCTCACCATGCTTCTGCTTACTACAGTCGCGGTTTAGCTCACACTAATCTAGGTAATAAAAAAAGAGCAGTTCAAGACTTGCGGGAAGCTGCCAAATTGTTTTTTGAGGCTGGCGATATTGCTAGTTACCAAATGGCAAAAGATTCTAGTAAACAAATTCACGAACTCGATTCATTGGTTGGCAAAGAGGAGCGCGAGCAAGTTGCCGCCGTCAGTTTATTTGAATAAGTCTGTTGTTGCTGAAGCGTAGTTTAATTTAGCTAATTTCAGCGCGATCGCTAGAGAATTTATTACGTTTTATCAGCAACGCAACCTACTTTAATATGCCTAAAGAACCCAACAAATCCTATCGCCAATTACAACCCGAATCTAAATACGACAATTTAGAATTAGTAGGACAAGGACAATTTGGGCGAGTTTTTCGCGCCACCCATAAAACAAGCGGGCAAATAGTTGCTCTTAAGGAATTAGAAACAAATCGTTTTCCAACGGCTAAATTTATTCGAGAGTTGCATTTTTTGATTAGCTTGCAACATCCTAATGTTGTGACTTTTCAAGGGTTAGAGCATACCTCAACTGGTAGATATTTAGTTATGGATTATTGTGAAGGCGGTACTTTACGCAATCTTATGAAGTTAGAAGGAAAATTAAATCTAGCTTTGAGCTTAAAGTTAATTATTGATATTCTTGCTGGGTTAGATCATGTTCATAGTTGCAAAATAATTCACCGAGATATTAAGCCAGAAAATATTTTGCTCAGTCAAGATCCAACAGGTTGGGTAGCTCGCATTTCTGATTTTGGAATGTCTCGGATCGATAACGAACTTTGCCCCGATAAACAAGATGATTGCGCTGGTTCTCCAGCTTATATGGCCCCAGAACGTTTTTACGGACAGTATTCCCCCGCTTCTGACTTGTACGCTGTAGGTGTATTAT
>JAPJOW010000310.1 GCA_030826005.1 Aliterella sp. RAGGC_92 | reverse complement strand
GTTGAAACATCAAGAATCCCTAGTTCAATTAATGCCCTATGCCTCTTGCAAAAGCCCCCTAGCCCGCCTAGGGTTGAAACCCCAGGCTGATAGCTAAAGTCGGCTCAAGCCGACTAAAGAAAAAACTTCTTAGACTTAAGCTAAAGGTCTAGTATAAAAAAAGACTAAAGCTATAAAAAAATTGGCGTTGCTGAAACAAAGTATGAACCGTTGATTGCATTATTCTTAAAACGCCCCCTACTCAGCCAATTCTGGAGATGGGGGAGTAGAGGGCAAAATCATATCTAAATTCAGCAACGCCAAAAATTGCTACTTAGTAACTAACTGTGGCGGTTCTACGGTTTCAGTTTCTGGTGGCAATCCGTACATTGACCTGTATAAATTCACGTACTCTTTTGCCGATTGCTCCCAACTAAAGTTTTGGCTCATGCCGCGCTGTTGCAAAGCTTTCCAGTTTTCCTTATACTGAAAGCCTTCCCAAGCCCTTACCATACAAGTGTAAAGGTCTAAAGGCTCGTAGCGGTCAAAACAGTAACCCGTACCTGTATGATTACTCGGAACATGGTGAGAAACCGTATCTACAAGTCCACCAGTCCGCCGCACAATTGGGACGCATCCGTAACGCAAAGCTAACATTTGACTAATACCGCAAGGCTCGAACCGACTAGGCATCAAAAACGCATCGCTACCCGCATATATGCGCCGTGCGATCGCATCGCTGTAAAGTAAATAAGTCGCCATCCGTCCGGGATAGCGGGAAGCTAGTTGCCATAATTGAGTTTCGTAGTAGCGATCGCCTGTTCCTAGCAACACAAACTGAGCATCGGTATAAGCTAGAAACCTATCTAAAGTTTGCAGTACTAGATCGATACCTTTTTGTTCGACTACTCGTGTCACCATCCCGACTAAAAAAGCCTTGGAATTGATTTCTAAGCCAACTTCCTCTTGCAAGGCAATTTTATTCGGTTGACGCTTCTCTAAAGTTTCGGCGTTAAAAGTTTGGGTGATGTACTTATCGTCTTCTGGATTGTACATTTCTGTATCGATTCCATTGACAATGCCCGATACTTTGCCACTAATAAAAGACATCAATCCTTCTAGGGTTTCGCCATAAGCTGGGGTTTTAATTTGCTCGGCGTAGGTAGGAGAAACGGTATTAACGCGATCGGCAAACTGTACCGCCGCCGCCATTGTATTATGTCCCTGCATATACCAAGGACACCAAGTAATTTTTTCCAAATACCAGCGCCAAGGACCTTGATAAGCGAGGTTATGAATTGTAAACACTGTCATGATATCGGGGGATTGATTCATCCACACCGGAATCATGCCTGTATGCCAATCGTGACAGTGGATAATTTCTGGTTTCCAGTAATTCCAGCAAAATTCTGCCGCACCATTGGCAAATAGTGTAAACCGCCAATCTTCATCTTCTCCACCATAAATCCGACGCGGCGAGAAGGCAGGATGAGCAAATAAATACAGAGGTACATCTGTACCTGGTAATACCGCTTCGCAGACGGCAAAAGACTGAAACATTGCCGAACCATACCAAACGGGTTCGGCGGGAATCTGCATTTTATCGGGCAAAAAACCGTAATAAGGCATGAATATTCGCACATCATGCCCCATTGCTCTTAAAACTTTTGGCAAAGCACCAACTACATCTCCCATCCCCCCGACTTTAGCAACGGGGGCTGCTTCGGCTGCAACAAATAGAATTCGCATTGCGATCTTGGCGTTTTCTTTAACTTAGTACCGTCATCATATTAGAGTTCGGGTGGAAATCGGAGAAAGAGTAAATAAGAAATTAATCTCTTGACATTGCCAATTGAGGGAGTGAAATGCGAACGCGTAACTTTAAAACTAATATTTGGAGACGTTGCACCGCAACGTCTCTACAATTCCAAATTTTGATCTTAACTCCGTTGCACTGCTTCAAATATTGTCTCTAAAATCTCCTTCGCACCTTGCTGGCGTAAAAGCTGGGCTAATTCAATTCCTACGCTTTCTGGATCGTTAACTAAACCTGTTACTGTATCTTTAACCACTTGCTGACCGTCAACGCTGGCAACAATTCCCGTCAAAGTTAGGTTTTCTCCGTCTATGACCGAATTAACGCCAATGGGGACTTGGCAGCCGCCTTCTAATTCTCGTAAAAAAGCTCTTTCTGCTAAAGTGCGATCGCGCGTTGGTGGATGTTCAATTGCTTTAAGTAATTCTATTACTTCCGTATCGTCGCCGCGACACTCGATCCCTAAAGCCCCTTGTCCTACTGCGTGCAGGGAAACTTCGGGCGTTAAAACTTGACCAATGCGATCGCTCATTCCCAATCTTTGCAGCCCCGCCACCGCTAAAATTATTGCATCAAATTCGCCTGAATCTAGCTTTGCAAGTCTTGTAATCAGGTTTCCCCGGATATCTTTAAACGTTAAATGGGGGAAATGATGGCGCAACTGAGCAAGTCGCCGTAAGGAAGAAGTACCAACTATCGCCCCTGGGGGTAAAGCATCAATTTGAAAATCGCGGTATTTTTCGTGAAAAACTACCGCATCAGCCGGATTTTCGCGTTCGGTAACGACTCCCAAAACTAAACCACCGGGTAAATTTGTGGGCAAATCTTTTAAGGAATGCACGGCAAAATCTATTTCTTGCTGCAACATCCCAACTTCAAGCTCTTTAGTAAATAAACCTTTGTCGCCAATTTTTGCTAAAGCCACATCTAAAATTTTGTCGCCTTGAGTCGCCATCGTGTGGACTTCAAACGTGCGATCGGGATAAGCTTTTTGTAGCTCCGCTTGTACCCAATGGGTTTGTACCAAAGCTAACTGACTAGAGCGCGAACCAATGCGAATTGTACGGGGAGGACTAGAAACAGTAGCAGACATATAACAACAACGAATTTAATAAAAAATTTAATCACACGATCTAGCCTACCGTAGACTTCGCCCAAGCCATGTTACCAAACATCAATTTTTACCCTAAGTCCAATCGACAAAGATTGTTTCTGTGTCAGTGTGGCAAAATTATAAACGGTATCCCTGACAAATTTTTCTAGGTAAGCGCAAGTGAGTCCAACCCCCCTAGCCCGTCGCGTCGTATTTCCTTTTACGGCGATCGTCGGTCAAGAAGAAATGAAACTAGCATTATTACTAAACGTAATCGATCCCAAAATTGGCGGCGTGATGATTATGGGCGATCGCGGTACGGGTAAATCTACCACCATCCGGGCGCTTGCCGATTTGCTACCAGAAATAACTGTAGTCGCCGATGACCCCTTTAACAGCGACCCCAAAGACCCCGACTTGATGAGCGATGCGATCCGCAGCCAGTTGGAACAACAAATAGAACTCCCCGTAGCCCAAAAAAAAGTGCCGATGGTAGATTTGCCTTTGGGTGCTACCGAAGACCGAGTTTGCGGCACGATCGATATTGAAAAAGCTTTATCGGAAGGAGTCAAAGCCTTTGAACCGGGGTTACTTGCTAAAGCAAATCGCGGCATTCTTTACGTGGATGAAGTCAACTTATTAGACGATCACCTCGTAGACGTGCTACTAGACTCGGCTGCAAGCGGCTGGAATACCGTTGAACGCGAAGGAATATCAATTCGCCACCCCGCGCGATTTGTGTTGGTTGGTTCGGGCAATCCTGAAGAAGGCGAATTGCGCCCCCAACTGCTCGATCGCTTTGGAATGCACGCCGAAATTCGTACTGTCAAAGAACCCGCTTTACGAGTGCAAATTGTCGAACAGCGTACAGAATTTGACCAACAACCCCAAGAATTTTTAGTAACTTACGAGCCTCAGCAAGTATCTTTGCAACAAAAAATCGTTAACGCTCAAAAACTTCTTCCGTCGGTAAATCTCGACTACGACTTGCGAGTAAAAATCTCTCAAGTTTGTTCGGAATTAGATGTTGATGGTTTGCGGGGCGATATCGTTACTAACCGCGCTGCTAAAGCCTTGGCAGCCTACGAAGGACGCACCGAAGTTACGATCGACGATATCCGTACAGTAATGACTTTGTGCTTGCGCCA
>JAPJOW010000309.1 GCA_030826005.1 Aliterella sp. RAGGC_92 | reverse complement strand
GGTGGCTGTCATTGCGGCGCAGTAAGGTTTCGAGTTGTTGTAGATAAATATAAGGTAGATGAATGCAACTGCTCTATTTGCTCAAAGAAAGGTTTTTTGCATTTAATTGTCCCGTCCGAAAGCTTTACTTTACTGCAAGGTGCGGAAGTATTAACTACTTATACATTTAATACAGGCGTTGCCCAACATACATTTTGCCGAATTTGTGGCATACATAGCTTTTATGTACCGCGATCGCATCCTGACGGTTTTAGCGTCAATCTGCGCTGTCTGGATGGGGAAAATATACTATCTCGCTTTGAAATAGTCCCTTTTGATGGTACAAACTGGGAGCAAAACATCCACAAGTTAGATCCAATTTAAAGTTGGTTGAAAATGAAAGTACGGATTTTCGCCCCACGCTAGAGCTAACACCCTAGAAATAGAACTTTATACTAGAAATAGACACAACAATTTCACTTGAGGGAATGGCATGACTCCAAATCCCGCCATCATGGAGGCTGTAGAACAACTGGGTTATCGCGTCACGGTGGGCGATGTCGCAACTCAGGCAGGATTTAATGTAAGTTTAGCCGAGCAAGGACTACTCGCTTTAGCAACCGATGTCGGCGGACACTTGCAAGTAGCCGAAACTGGGGAAATTGTTTATTTATTTCCCAAAAACTTGCGGGCGGTTTTGCGAAACAAGTTTTTGCGCTTGCGGTTGCAAGAGTGGTGGAAAAAAGTCTGGCGAGTATTGTTTTACTTAATTCGGATATCGTTTGGGGTTTTACTACTTGCTTCTATTGCGCTAATTATTGTCACTATATTTGTAATCTTGACTGCCGCTAGTCAAAACAGCGATGATGATAATAGCGATCGCAGTTATGGCGGTGGTTCATTCTTTATGCCTTATTACTGGATTGGCCCTAATTGGTTTGGGGTATTCTCTCCCGACTACGACAGGCGCTACCAAGAACGGCGCGAAGAAGAAAGTCAATTAAACTTTTTTGAAGCAATTTTCTCATTTTTATTTGGCGATGGCAACCCCAATGCAGACTTAGAAGAACGCCGCCAGAAAGAAATCGCCGCCGTAATTCGCAGCAATCGCGGTGCAGTGGTAGGAGAGCAAATAGCGCCTTATTTAGACAATATTGGTACGGGATACGCTCAAGAGTACGAAGACTATATGCTGCCCGTGCTAACTAGGTTTAACGGACAACCAACCGTTAGCCCCGAAGGAGATATTGTATATGTATTTCCGCAATTGCAATCTTACGCTTCAAGGCAACAGCAGCTTTTAGCTGTACCGCCTTACTTACAAGAACTACCGGAGCGTTTTAGTGCGGCAAGTGGGGGACAAATAGCGCTGAGTATTGGGCTAGGAGTGCTAAATTTGGGTGGAGCATTATTTTTAGGCAGCTTGTTAGCCGATGTAGTCGCCGGGGGACTTGTAGGCTTTGTACAGGCTATTTATTGGCTGCTATTAGGGTATGGAGTAGCTTTTTTGGGCGTGCCTTTGGTGCGTTATTTTTGGCTGAAGTGGCGCAATAATAATATCGCCCTCCGCAATGCTCAACGTCAACAGCGCTCTTTGATACTAGCCAACTCTAATGTCAAACAGAAAATTGCCTATGCCCGTCAATTTGCCGCCCAAAACGTAATTAACAAAGAGGATTTAGCCTACACTACCGAAACCGATTTACTAGACCAAGAAGCCGAAAATTCCGACTCAATTGACGCGGAATGGCAACGCCGATTGAGAGAATCTGGACTCCAGTAAGTTGTGGTTAAAACTAGGTACGAAATACTTATGGCATTGCTGAATATAGATATGATTATCACTTTGCAGCAACCCAAGCAAGCTTCTCTTTATCACCTTGTCCCCTTGTCAACTCCTCTTTCATCCTTTAATTAAGCAACGCCATATTCACTTAGTTTTAATCGTAGTTAGCCTAGTACCACTGTAGTAATGCCCTAAAATCTGTTTGTAGTTAATACCTCGCGACGCTAACTTATACGCGCCCCATTGACTCAAACCCAAGCCATGACCCCAACCGCGCCCATCAAAGCGTAAACCTGTTGACTCTTGAGTAATCGTAAAGCGCGTACTTTTTAAGCCCAAGGCGTTGCGTACCGCTTCCCCTTTTAACTCTCTAGTTCCGCTCGTTCCCACAATTTTCATCGACTTCAGGCTGCCGTAAGGAGTAAGGGTAGGACTAATTGAAACTACATTCCCTACTCCTGCAAGCCGCTTGCTTAAC
This sequence comes from Aliterella sp. RAGGC_92, assembly GCA_030826005.1. Lineage (GTDB taxonomy): Bacteria > Cyanobacteriota > Cyanobacteriia > Cyanobacteriales > Chroococcidiopsidaceae > Aliterella. The sequence goes on along the minus strand of JAPJOW010000309.1, from coordinate 1,814 downwards.
TCCTCAGCAGAAAAGCTTTTTACCCATTGACATTGAGTTACATCTTGGTCAAAATCTTGTACGCCACGCAGATAAGGCAAAGCTTCAAACCAAACATTTTCTACGTTTTCTGTATGTCCGCCCGAACAAGCATGAAAAACTGACAAAATTAACTGATTGTTGTAAGTTAATACTTGTCCTGCGGTAGCATTTACCGCCGCCTGGGTGCTAGTAAATTCACTAGCAAGACCTTTATACACTTGAGATGATTGAGTGTTGCTGACATCGTAAAGCGCGTTGCGGTCATTTTGCCGTTTATACACAGCATAGGTACGAGCCGCTACTGCTTGAGCTTTGAGAGCTTCTAAGGGCCAGCTACCGCTCATTTCGCTGCCCAGGACGCTGTAAAGATATTGTTCGAGATCGACATAGTTAATTGCCGTTAAGCCTTTGGCGGAGGGAATTACTAAAGCTTTACCTCGATACCAAAAATCGCCTATATATACATAACCCCCCGCTTGTGGCTCGATCCACACCGCCCCAGCGCGCATTGTATCTACCGCTACTCCTCCCTCGTTAGGGAGGGCATAAAAAGCATTCATGGCGGCAATATCGCCTAGTTTTCGCCCCGAAACATCTTTAACTACAGCATTTGTAGAACTACCAACTTTTAGCCTATTGACGCTATTTTCAACAGCGACTCTTAACTGTACCGCCGCTTGCGCCGGGATAATTAGCGCCATCCATAGCAGCAGTGTCAGCAACCAATGACGGCTTGTAAATTTAGTAATCGAGGTTAGCAATAAGCGGAAATTTATCATGCAGACTTTGCTCCAAGTAAAAAGTATTAGCAAGCGATCGCATTAGGGCAAAATAATATAATAATCGCCGATCGCTTAAATATTTGCCGCGAAAATACTACAACTGACGCAAAAGTAATCGCAAAGATGCTTACTGATTAAATAAATTTCCCCTTTTCCTTCTTTGGCTTCCCGTGCCAACATAGAAAAAGCGATCGCTCTTTCTTAAGGTTGACTAACATAAAGTGCAGATTACATTTTTAGGAACAAGTTCCGGCGTACCTACTCGTGCGCGTAATGTTTCCAGCGTGGCTTTGCGTTTGCCCCAACGGGGTGAATTGTGGTTGTTTGACTGTGGTGAAGGAACTCAGCATCAAGTGATGCGTAGTGACTTAAAAATTAGTCAATTAACGCGGATTTTTATTACTCATCTACACGGCGATCACATTTTTGGTTTGATGGGGCTTTTGGCTACTTGTGGTTTGGCGGGCAATACCAGCCACGTTGATATTTATGGGCCCCCCAACCTTAACGAATATCTCGCTGCTTGTCGCCGTTACTCTGGGACTCATTTTTCCTATCCCGTCCAAGTCCATACCGTGCAACCGGGAATAGTGTACGAAGATGACGAATTTATAGTTAGTTGCGACTATCTCACCCATCGCGTTACTACTTTTGGCTATAGAGTTACAGAAAAAGACCGCCCCGGACGATTTGATATTGATAAAGCTAAAGCCCTAGAAATTCCCCCAGGGCGAGTTTACGGACAACTCAAGCGCGGAGAAACTGTTACTTTACTTGATGGCAGAATAATTGACGGGAAAGATTTATGCGGAGAAACCGAGGTGGGACGAAAAATTGCCTACTGTACGGATACGGTTTTTTGTGAAAATGCCGTTTCTCTAGCAGTGGATGCGGATGTACTGATTCACGAAGCAACTTTTGCTCATGTTGATGCGGATCTTGCTTTTCAACGCTTGCATTCTACTTCAACTATGGCAGCGCAAACGGCCATAGCTGCGGGGGTCAAGCAGT
>JAPJOW010000044.1:19753-23043 GCA_030826005.1 Aliterella sp. RAGGC_92 | reverse complement strand
CCCTCCAAAAGGTCTTGTCTTGATGTTCGGGAAATTTTGGCAGTAGCTTCTCTTTTTGGTGGGTACGGGGGTTTTCTGTAGTTTTGTTTTTAGGGTTTAACTGTTTGAGGTCTGTCTTGATGTTCGGGAAATTTTGGCAATAGCTTCTTTTTTTGGTGGGTGTGGGAGTTCTCTGTGTGTTTTGTGGCATTGCTGAAAGTGTGATGATTTTCTTACCCATTACCCATTACCCATTACCAATTACCAATTGGGCAAAGCCTTTCGTTTTTAGGGTTTTGGTGCTTTAACCGTTTACTGCGCTCATGTCTGAATAGCGATCGCCCATAAAACTGTTTTTTGGCGCTACTTCTTCTAGTCGTTGTAGTTCGGCGGGGGTTAGTTTGATGTCTGTGGCGGCTACATTTTCTTCTAAATATGTACGGCGTTTTGTTCCGGGAATGGGAACTATATTGTTACTTTTTGCCAGCAACCACGCTAAGGCTAGTTGTCCTGGGGTTACGCTTTTTTCGGTGGCGATTTCTTTGACGCGCTCTACTAATTCTAGGTTTTTGTTGAAGTTTTCTCCCTGGAATCGCGGGGAGTTTCGGCGATAGTCATCTGGGGCTAAATCTTCTAGGCTTGTTACTGTTCCTGATAAAAATCCTCTCCCTAACGGGCTATACGCTACTAACCCAATTCCTAATTCCTGGATTGTTGGGATAATTTCGTCTTCTATATCTCTACTCCACAAGGAATACTCGGACTGCAATGCACTAATTGGATGCACGCTTGCAGCCCGGCGAATTGTGGCGGCGCTGGCTTCGGATAGCCCGATATATCGAACTTTTCCTTGCTTTACGAGTTCTGCCATTGCCCCTACGGTGTCTTCAATTGGTACGGTGGGATCTACTCGGTGTTGGTAGTACAAATCTATGTAATCGATGTTCAAACGCTTTAAGGATGCGTCGCAAGCTGTGCGGACGTACTCAGGAGAGCCGCTAATTCCCCGAAAACTGTTGTCTTCGCCGCGTTGAATGCCGAATTTTGTTGCGAGTATTACTTGCTCCCGATGATTGGAGATCGCTTTCCCTACCAGTTCCTCGTTTGCTCCTCGCCCGTACATATCTGCGGTGTCTAAAAAGTTTACTCCAAGCTCTAAGGCGCGGTGAATAGTTGCGATAGATTCGCTTTCGTCTCCCTTACCGTAAAACTCTGACATCCCCATACATCCTAGTCCTAGTTCAGATACGGTTAATCCTTGGTTGCCAAGTTTGCGTTGTTGCATCGATTTACTCCTATCTAAAGTTGAATACAAATTTTGCCGAAGTGCGCGCCGCTTTCCATGTACTCCAAGGCGGATCTAGCAGCTTCAAAGGGAATTGCGCGATCGCATACTGGACGAATTTTATGGTGGGTAATAGCTCTATTCATGTCTTCAAACATCTCTCTAGACCCTACATAAATGCCCTGCAAGCGCACGTTTTTCATTAAAATGGCGGCGGTGTTAATTTCACCTTTCCCGCCTGTCAAAACGCCAATTAAACTAATTTGTCCGCCATGAATCACCGCTTTTAGGGATTCGTTTAATGTCCCTGCGCCGCCTACTTCTACTACATGGTCAACGCCTCCGGTTAGTTCGTAAACTTTTTTGCCCCAGTCGGGTGTTTGTTTGTAGTTAATTGTTTCGGCTGCGCCTAAGCTTTGCAATCTTTCTCGCTTTTGGTCACTGCTTGAAGTTGCTATAACTTTTGCTCCTAATATTTGGGCAAACTGTAATGCAAATATCGATACGCCCCCTGTACCCTGCACAAGCACTGTATCGCCTGCTTTGACGTTTCCTGCTAAAGCATTCCATGCTGTCACCGCCGCACAAGGTAGGGTAGCAGCTTCAATGTCTGTAAGATGTTCGGGAACATGAACAACCCCGTCTTCGTGCAGCACGGCGTAATCTGCAAGTAAGCCATCAATTGCTCCCCCTAACGCCGAGCGCGTTTTTTCCTCGGTAAGTCTTCCACTTAGCCACTTTTGAAAAAATATCCCCGCTACGCGATCGCCTACTTTTACTCGCGTTACTCCTTCCCCCAGTGCCACAACTTCCCCTACTCCATCAGAACAGGGAATTAACGGTAACGGTAGGTTGGGATTGTATAAGCCTTTTACTACCATTAAATCCCGGTAATTTAAGGAAACTGCCCGCAATTTAATTAGTATCTGTCCGTATCCCGGACTTGGATCGGGGCGTTCTGTTAGCTTTAGAGAATCTAAACCAAAGCTTTTTTGAATCTCAAATGCCTTCATCAGTTTTTTACCTTTTATTAACCTTAACGCTAACGTCAGTTTTTCCTAAAAAAAATTACTCGCTGCTAAGTTCTTGAAGTTGCTGTTGGATTTTTGTAATATTTGCCTCCAAGTCTGAGCGAAATTGTCCTAGAGACGCAATCTTTTCATCGGTTTCTTGGAGATGAAATTGGAGAATTTCTAATACCTTCTGTTTACCTTTTATACCTGTCGAATCTTCAAAGTACAAGTCAATAACTGCGGTAATTTCTTCTAAAGTTAAACCTAGTGATTTCAAACAATCGATTTTTTGCAGTTTGGCAAGCTCAGTTTGGGTGTAATACCGAAAACCCTTACCTTCCCGCTCGTTAGGACGCAATAGCCCCAAATTTTCGTAGTAGCGAATTGTTCTTGGAGTGACTCCAGCAATTTCTGCTAGTTCTCCGATCCGCATTTTGTCGGTCACTTTACTTAATCAATAACATTGACGTTAACGTTAACTAGAGCCTAATAAATTTTAGGCAATAATGTCAACCTCTATTTAGTCAATGCAAAGGCAAACACACGCTAAAGCTTGTTTTACCAGGGTTAGAATCTATAGATATTGAGCCTTTATGTCTATTTTCAACAATTCGCCGCACTGTTTCTAAGCCCAATCCTGTACCTTTACCTACGGGTTTTGTGGTGAAAAATGGTTCAAAAATGCGCGATCGCACGTCAGCCGGAATACCTGCGCCAGAATCGGTAATATTTACAACTAGGCGATCGCCTTTATTTTTAGTTGTAAGTTCGAGAATGCCTTTGTTATTCATCGCATCAATGGCGTTATCAATTAAATTTGTCCAAACTTGATTGAGTTCGCTGCCATACGCCAATATTTTAGGAATTGTGTCATCATACGACCGTTTTACCGTAACGCCTTGTTTTAACTTGCAAGAAAAAAGCCTAACCGTATCTTCAATTCCTTGATGCACATCTACAAGTTGTTGCGCTCCTTGGTCGAGATAAGAGTAAGATTTCATCGATTGCACGAG
>JAPJOW010000044.1:0-19653 GCA_030826005.1 Aliterella sp. RAGGC_92 | reverse complement strand
TCGACCTATTAACAATTGCCTCATAACCGCGATCGCGTACCCCAGTCCATTGTTGCACCTCTGCTTCTGTAAGTTGCGCTCGTCCAGTAACTAAATTCATGCGTTGCAATTCAATTAACGCCGGAGTCACGTCTTTAAGGGCGCGTACTAGGGCGGCGGCGGGGTTATTGAGTTCGTGAGCAAGTCCCGCCGCCAAAGTCCCCAAAGCTGCCATTTTTTCCCGACTGCGGATAAAAGACTCTAAACCACGCGATCGCTTAGTCACGGCTTGAAAAATCATCCGCTCAAAAGTGCGACACTCGTGCAATAAGTTCAAAAAATCATCATCCGTAAGTCGATGTAACTGACAATCAGTCAAACTTCGCAACGTCACCGGGACTGCTTCGCCTGTAAGAATCTGGACTTCGCCAAAAAATGTTGGGGCTTCGTGCTGTCCGATAGGCATATCAACGCCGTCACTTTGGCGAGTTATATTAATGCGTCCCTCGGTCAAAATAAAAAAGCCTAAAGATGCTTCGCCTTCGCGGACTAATACATCTCCCTTTTTCACTTCAATAGCTTCAGCGCGATCGCATATCCACTCTAACCGCTCAATGGGCAATACTTGAAACAACTCTAGCTTCAACAACTCTTGAGTACAGAGCATGAGTTTATTTTGGCAACATTAGTAATATAGCCTAGCAATTTTGCTCAAATACAGTTCAAAAACCAAGCAGCAACAGAGGTATGATCGGTTTGACGAGAGCGCTGTAATCCTTCTTCAAGCAAGGCGAAGTCAAGTCCTAGCAATACAATAGACTGACTAATTCTTCTACTACCACCATTAGGCACGATTTTAAAAGCAGTAAGCCGTGCTTTTTTGACATCTACTACCCAATATTCGGAAATGCCTAAATCCTCGTAAATTAGGCGTTTTTGTCCCAAATCGTCAGCCAAGGAAGTATTTGCAATTTCAATTACTAAATCGGGAAGTGCAACATTATCGAGATTTGCTACCGAACTTCCTACCGGAGCTAACTTAGCTCTTTCTCCCACGTAGTAAGATATATCTGGCTGAATTTCTTTTTCCCCTGGTTTTTGGTAACTACAGTTAATTAGTAAATTCAATGGTATGCTTTTGGCGATCGCATACTGGTTGACTAAAATTACAATTATGCCGTTATCGCGGGAATGGTCAGATCCAACAGGTGGCATTTCAATCCTTAACTGTCCGTTGTGGTAGTAACATTTAGCCTTGTCATACTCTGGCGCTTGCGTAAGCTGGATAAAAGCGTTCCAAGTGCAGTCAATCCAAGTATTAATAGGTAATTTCGTTTGTAGTTCGTTCATCAGGGATTAGTTAGGCATTATTAGCTATTTTCCAACATTGACTTGCGATCGCCCAATCTTCTTGAGCCTCTATAACTAAAACCCGCACGCTAGAATCATCCGTTGCAATATCAACATCTACAGGCGAATCAGCGTTTTTATCAAAGTCAATTTTTACGCCTATAAATCCCAGCGCTGCGCAAACTTTAGCTCGCACTAGCGGCTGATGTTCGCCTACACCACCTGTAAAAATCATCGCATCAACGCCGCCTAGAGTAACCAACATAGCGCCAATATGCTGACAAAGCGACCTTACATACATATCAAAAGCTAATTGAGCGCGAGAATTATCTTTAGCTGCAACAATTTGACGCATATCGTTGGATAAGCCCGAAATACCTTTTAAACCCGAAGCTTTATTCAACATTTCATTAAGCTTATCCGCGTCATAACCCTGGCGTAGCAGATGAATTAAAATGCCTGGATCGACGCTACCCGAACGGCTACCCATCATCAACCCATCTAAGGGCGTAAAACCCATTGTTGTATCAATGCTAATTCCGTCACGAATTGCTGTAATCGAGCAACCATTACCTAAATGACAACTAATTAAACGCAAAGATTTTATATCTTTATTCAACAATTGCGCGGTACGGTGGGCGCAATATTCGTGATTAATTCCATGAAAACCATAACGGCGAATACCTTGCTCGAAAAAAGAATAAGGAATTGGATAAACCGCCGCTATAGTTGGTAATTGACTGTGAAAAGCTGTGTCGAATACCGCAACTTGCGGCACATCTGGTAATATTTGCTCAATGGTGGTAATGCCTTCTAAATTAACTGGGTTGTGCGCGGGAGCAAAACTTGCTAACGAAGAAATCGCATCAGTTACTTGCGAAGTAATCATCGTTGCTGTACGGTAAGCTTCCCCACCATGTACTACTCGATGACCGACAATATTAATTTCTGAGAGATTATCAATTACCCTAGTATCGCCTTTATGTAGAGTGTCGAGTAACTGAGACATTACCGCCATGCGATCGCTATTTGGTAATTCTACTTTTAATTCGCCTCGTAACGAATTAACTTTAAGTTCTGCTATTTTTTCTTTGTAAGTCCAATCAATTGTCGCTGACCATAACGGCTTTAACGGTAATTCTGGCAAATTATCGCCTATTTGGTACAAACAGCTTTTTTGACTGCTAGAACCCGCGTTTAATACTAATATTTTCATTTTTTTAGCCGATCGCTCCCGCTCGTACCGAAAAAAGCCTATTGAGATTGATAATTATTTGCATCTATCTTTAGAAGTTGCTGACCAGACCTTTTAAAATAGTTATAGTTATTAACATATATAAACCCTTACCCTAATACTTGCGATCGCGTTTTCAGATGACTTAGTTATTTGTATTTAGCAGCACCAAGAAAGCAGAGTGTTAGAGCTAGTAGGAGGTATTTATTCCTTCAGAGGCGGTTATGGCGGTAAATTTTGCCCGAACTTCTACTTCGATTCAGTGTTTGCAGCAAGTTTTTACAAATATAAATGCTGAAAGTTGTCCGCATCACTTCAACTTTCATATGCACACGGTATATTCTGATGGCAAGTTTCAGCCGGAAGAACTGATCGATCGCGCTATTGCTATTGGTTTGCAAGGGTTAGCAATTACCGATCACCATACTATTCTAGGCTACAAAACGGCGCAACGTTATTTAGAAGACTGGAAGTGGAGTCATCCCCAAACCGAAAAACCCGCACCGCAGCTTTGGAGTGGAGTAGAAATTAATGCTCGTCTTCTTGATATTGAAGTACATATTCTCGCCTATGGCTTTGAACCATCCCACCCAAGTTTACAGCCGTATTTGCAAAGAAGTGCAGCGAAAGGAGATAGTTATCAAGCAGCAAACGTTATTGCTTCAATCCATCAAGCCGGAGGGCTTGCAGTCCTCGCACACCCCGCGCGTTACAAAAAGTCTCACTTTGACTTGATCCCCCAAGCGGCGCAGTTAGGGATTGATGGAGTAGAAACTTACTACGCTTATAATAACCCCCATCCTTGGAAACCCAGCCCCACAGAAACCCAACAAGTACATAATCTTGCTGCTATTCATGGCTTGTTAAATACTTGCGGTACAGATACTCACGGACGCAACTTACTTCAGCGTCTTTAATGATTATGTAGTTACTTAAAAAAATTTACCTCCTCATTTCTGAGAAGGTATTGTAAAGCAATATTAAAAATCTTAATCTATCTTTGCTCTAAAAAACAGACATGATCGTAATAATACTGACGCTTGTTAAAGCTACAGCAACACCCATAGCGATTGTAGAGCCTAAGTTAGTTGATTTTTGTGTAGGTTTCATGATGGTTTTTAGTTAAAATTATTATGGTATTAAATTTATCAGATTGCTTGCAACTCTACACATAAAAGACTAAAAACTTTAATTTAGTTAAGGTTTCTTAACATAAGTGCGCGTATAAACTCAACCAATGATAAAAAAAGACGCGCGATCGCACGTCTTAACTTAAACCATCAAAAACTTGTTTTTAGATCCACTTACCGCCTCTAAAGCGCCACCGAGGAAATAGTATCCGCATAACCGCCCAAGACAGGAAGTAAGCGATGACAGAAACCGCCGTATAGTGGACGATAAACCACCCCAAGTTAAATACGTCTCGGTCTACAAACGGTAAGCCAACAAACTTGAGGAGCAATCCTAAAACAATCCCTTCAGCTATACAGGCAAAAAATTGAAACGCACCGGGCCAGTCATGATCCCATAAATACTGTTGCAAGTAGTTGTAAAGAATGTCCCACAGCAAGCCTAAAACCCCTACCCAAAAGATTACCCAAAAGAAAATCGGGTGAAACTGACCGTCGGGATTAGGGCCAATAATGCCCAAAGCAAAAGGTAAGCTAACAATTATGCCAACTGTGGCGAGGAGAAATATCCGCGTTTGCCAACGTCCAAATAAAATAGGTGTCATGGTGTTTGATTAGTTGCCCACTTAATCCATTGAATGAAAGAACCCAAACCATTGAGGCGGCTTGCTTTTGGCGCACGGTTTCTAGCTAAACCGTCCGCCGCACACTGCGCCGCGTACTGCAACCCTAAAAAGGTATCTACGGGCGCGTAAGGGCCGCCGAGAGTCATTACCCCCGCCGCATACATCCGGGCGCGATCGTTACGCATCTCTACAAGTTCAAAGTCATTAGCAACGTGCAATCTTCCCAACGGGTTGAGCGGTAAGTTGTAATGAGTAACCAAATCGTTGAGGAAGGGACTTTCTGAGGGTTTAGCATCTAGTCCCGTAGAGTCGATGATAAAGTCTGCATTGAGCTTGCTTTCGCCTTTGATGTTGCTAGTTTCCAAATATGTAACTAAGCGCCCTTTTTCGTCTTGTTCAACGCGGTCAACCTTCCCAAAAGCAATAGAGTACCATCCTTCTTGCAGCCCGGTACTAATAATTTTTTTCCAGTCCGAGCGATCGGCGGTAGTAGTGCCGCCCCAATCGGTGAGCAAGCGCTGGCGTTCGACGGGACTACCTTCTTCTAGGCGTTTCTTCATATCACCGCCCCAAGTGCCTTTAGGCCAGTTGTAGGGCTGAAATTCCCACTGATTTTCAGTTTTGCGCTGGGCGACTCCGAACTTATTACCTTCTGGTTTAGGAAGTCGCATTAGGTGCAAAATTGTAATATTGGGGTTTTGGCGGCGAATTTCAAAGATGCGTTGAATAATTCGCGAAGCCACAATTCCTCTACCCCGGACAATTACGCTCCCCCCTTTGGTAGTTAGGTGCTTGTAAACGTGTTCGTGTTCTTCGTAAGCATTAACTACAGACTTAAAATCGCGGTATTTTTCCCGGTAAGCTTGCAAGTCTGGTAAAAACTTAATGGCTGGATAACCTGGAGCCATGTGGATGTAGCGAGTAATTAAAAACCGATGATCTTGGCGATCGCCTTGGGTGCGAGAATAAGCAATAACATACCGCCCATCTTCGGTTTTGCGAATTGCCCGAAAGCGTCCGTAACGCAGCATTTTATCCCAACCAATTCGCGCGGCTTCTCGGTCTACCGAAGCAAATACATCGCCGGACTTTGGCGTATAGGTGTCTGCTAATACAGGTTCGGAAAATACTTGCCACAGGTGCTTAATGGACGAGCCTACTTGTCCTCTAAAAAACTCCTTAAACGACTCTCGCCAAGCATACCCCGGCCAGCCCCAAATGTTGTCTGGGCAGGAGTCAGAACCCGATCGCAGCCTTTCGTGAGAGGGAATTTGCGAATTTTGACATAAACGTTGATAGCGTCCGTAGGGCTTATTTTCAATCCCTAAAACTACAATTTGATCGGCTCTCACACCAAAGCAGCGCATTGTATCTACCCAGGTAAAGCTACCCATCCCCGCGCCTAGGCTCACATAGTCGCTTTCTTCAATTGGTAGCCCGGCGGCATTGATATCGGCAATGGATACTTTTTCGGCAGCAAAACACGCTGGGGGAAAATTACTACCAGGAGTGCTAATTTCTTGCGGGACACTAGCTTGAGCTTCGAGAATGTCGGTTTCTGGATTAAAAACAATTGTAGAAGAAGGAACTACAAACTCCGTTGCGGAGGGGTCGCCAACAACAACTTCGGTAGCGTCAACGTTATTTACCATCGACTCAATCGTTACGGTAATTTCGTAAGCGCCGAGTTTTAGAGTATCGCCACTATTTAAAGGGCGGCTTGATTGCGTCAGTCGTTCGCCATTTACCAAAGTACCGTTAGCGCTACGATCCTCAATTATTAGTTGCCCGTTATTAGAGGTAATTAAGGCATGAAAGCGCGAAACTTGTTTGCTGGCAAGAATAATCGGCGAAACTGGCTGGTCGTTAATGGTGGGAGGAATTTGACCTGCTTCTCTACCAAAAGCTATAGGTGCAGATAACAGTGGCTCAAATAACTCCCCGGAAGTGGGGTCTTCCCAGCTTAGTTGAATTTCCATAAGGGTGTGTTATGTGTTAAAGCAAAGATTAAATTACGGTTTTTCGTTAGGAAAGTAGACGGCAGTAGGTGCGGAGGCTAAAGAAGTTCCGCACCACTGGCACACTAACGACAAACTGGCTTGGGGGGAAACATGACCGCAGACATGACACTTGAGTCCATGCACGGGAGCATCTTCTGGCGCATCGGAAGTAACATTAGCTGTCAGCGTTACTTTCCCTAGTTGAATCGTGGCTCGATATTTTAGGGCTACATCTTCTGCCACAACTTTTTGTCCGTTTACCCACGCAGGGTTTGGTTTATCTCTATTTTTCGTAACATTACGCAAGTAAAAAGTATGCTTTGCTACGTCAAAAAATATTTCTACGTGCAAGCCAGAGACAGTTTTTGATGGATCTTTAATAATGACATCGCACTGACTTTCATCTCTGCCAATGCGGATTGGTGGCTCGTTTGGTTTATCAAAAGAAAAGGTTTGAGAACGGTTGCGTCCTTCTTCTACCCATTCCAAAACTATCTTGTGCATAAGGCGGGATGCTCCCAAAACTGGTTTTAAAATGTATTGGAGTAAACAGTGTTTGATTGTTTGCTATTTAAGTTATTCAATCAGGTAGGTGGTTTTTCCAGAAATAAAACAAAAATGCGATCGCATTTAGCACTGCACTCCAGGCGATCGCTTGGATGGAGTAACAATTGATACGTTACTGTAATTGATTTGTTTAAATCCTCAAGGTTTGTAAATTTAAACAAAGTACAATAGCATACAAAATAAAAATATACTGCTATCTAGTTGAATAAATCTTGATTAAATGTTAAGGATTTACTGGTTAATTGCCCAAACAGGTCAAAATCCCTTCTTATATTCAAATTCCTGTGCAACTCTATAGGTTGAATTAAGTTTAGCGATGTCCGAAATCTACGGCGATCGCGATGTTTAATTTAATATCAAGCTCTCAACTACACTAAATAAGTCTCTAAGTTCTCCGTTTGGGCAGCAGATATAATGAAATCAAGGTAAAACTTAATCTAACTATTCTTCAATCACTACAGATAAATTCAATAAAACTAGCAAAAATAATTACAGGAGATCGTCGTGAAACGCCATCCTTGGTTGAAATATTTACCTGCAATTTTGGTAACAGCAAGTTTTGCGCCCGTCGCACCAATTTTAGCAACGCCCCAAGCACCGCAATCTATCGCTCAAGCTAATACATCGCAATACAATAAGTATATGCGGCAAGGTTATTTAGCCACCGCGAAAAGAGATTATAAAACTGCGTTGGTTAATTTTAGACGAGCTTTAAGCGTGCGTCCTGGAGATGCCTATGCTACCACCGCAATCAATAATGTTAGTAGATACGCTCGTCGCGGTACGTCAAAATCTATTTTTATAGCTTCCAACCGAGGCGCACCAGGGACGAGACAAGGAGGCGCGACTAGAGGAGGATGTTCTAGTAGCGATCGCACTTTAACAGCATTAGTTCCCGCTAATAATTTAGGCATGACGACAGCGCCGTATCCGGTAATTTTCTTTTACATACCGCCAACTTCTGCGGAGGTCTTAGAATTATCATTGCTAGATGAAAATGATAACGAGATTTACCAAAAAAACCTCACTCCAACTAAAACTGGCGGGGTAGCTAGTATAAATTTCTCTAGTATGCCTGGTTTGAAACCTTTGGAAGTAGGAAAAAGTTACCACTGGTATTTATCAATAGTCTGCAATACTCAAGACCGCTCGGCGGATATATTTGTAGATGGTTGGGTGCAAAGAATTAAACCCGATCCCGCCTTGCAAAGCGAATTGCAAAAAGTACCATTAAGCGATCGCTCATCTCTTTATGCTGTAAATGGGATTTGGTATGATAGCCTCACTGCCCTGTTTGAAACCCGCAAGTCTAGCCCAAATAATTCCGCTTTAGTCAACGAATGGGCAGATTTATTGGATTCGGTTGGATTAGATACTATTGCTAGAGAACCCTTAGTTCCCTGTTGTACGGCAAATAATTAAAATTATTTGTAGGGGGCGTAATGCTTTGCGCCCTTACTACAATGTTACAACCAATTTCCCACTAAGACATAAGCCGCCCAGTATACGGGATGCCTGTATTGGGGGTTTTGCAACAAAGTTAATTGAGCGCGACGCAAAGCTTCGGCTCTAGTTACCTTGGTACTTGCCAACTCTTGGTAAAATCTACTCATTAAGGGGACGGTAGCCGCGTCGCTAACGTACCACAAACCTGCTACAGTGCTGCGCGCCCCCGCTCTAATTGCTACCCCTGCAAGCCCCAACGCAGCCCTTCTATCGCCTGCAACGGTACGACAAGCACTAAGGACGAGTAGCTCAATATCTCTTGTGCGATCGCTTCTTCTTAATAAATTATCTAACTGATTGACATTAATTCGGCTGTCCCAAGTCAAAATAAATGTATCTTCTGCCGTAGAACTAAATTGTCCGTGACTAGCAATATGGACTACAGGAAAAGGTACGGAATCTAGTTCTTTTTGTAAGGCTTGGTTAGTAAATTCTTTATTAAGTAACTCTACAGTGGGTAATTGTGACTGAATTTGTTGCAATTCTATCCCCACGTTAGTTAAAGGAGGGAAATTTTGTCGCGCTTCGGTAAGTCCCGCCGTCAACACCTTTAATTGTCTTTGTTGCAATGATTCGGGCGGTAAAAGTTGCAATCCTGGAGTGAGAGCTAAACTATACTTTTCTAGCAAATATTGTTTACCGTCGTGGAGCGCAGCCATTGGGATATTTCGCAATGAGCCATCTAAGACAAATACTAAAGTTTCAACTTTATTTTTGGTTAAATCCGCTTCCGCCGGACGAATCAACCAGTCGTATACTTGCTGAGAAAGGGGTAAAAAAGCTTTAGATGTGCGTGTTACCAGCAATTGGCGCAACTGATTTAAAACTTTTTCAACTTCGCTATCTTTTAACGCCGTTGTATAGTGTCGCAAGGGTTGTTGAGGTAAGCTCAAAATTACCTCTAACCTGTCTTCTAAAATTACGGGGTAAATAACCGCCGCTTGCAAGTCGAGTTTGTCTATTTGTACGGGAGTTGTCGTTAAACATTCTGAACGAAAAAAGTTAACTAATTCTGCTGCTTGCAGAGATTCAAAAATGTTTCTTGCTGCAACTAGATTTTTTTGAGACTTAGCTAAATCCTCCGCTTCTCCGGTGGGTTGCGCCGATTCTAACAATAAACTAACTAATTGCCGATAAACAGGCTCAACGCTAGAACGAAAAGAAAACTCTATATTGGGATTAGTCGCTACAAGATCGCTGCGGAGAGATTGTAGAGATTTGACAGCTTCAGTATAAGATGCGATCGCTTCTGCCGTTTTTCCCTCAGCTTTTAATAGTCTTCCTAATTGCCATTGAAAGCGATAACCAATATCTGGCGCGTTAATAGATTGAGCAATAAGTAAAGATTGTTCTGTTAAATTCTTTGCTTCGGTTACTTGCTGATTTTGTTCGTACAATTGCCCCAAACTCCCTAAAGCATAAGCTTCAGGGCGCGGATCTTGGAGGCTTCGAGCTTGTTTTATTGATGCAGCCAATAGTTTAGCAGTGGAATTAGAGGTATTTTTTAGACGCTTGAGACTTTGGGCAAAATTGATTTGAGCATAAACTGTTGCTCTCCCACTAGGTAATTGTCCTAGTTGCGTCTCAATTTGCGGTAATAATTTTTGCGCTGCTGTAACCTGCTCTAGGTCGATTAATAAACTTAGTTGATTTAATTGAGATTGTAATTTTAAAGTTGGAGTAGCCGTTAACGCCGCTTGCTGATAAAACTTGAGCGCCTCTTTGGTATCTTGCTGGGCGCGGAAAGTATTACCTAAACTAAACAAAGCTCCGCTAATATTTTCCGGCGAGTTTAAATTTTGCGCTACTAGCAAACTTTGTTGCAAAACTTGCCGAGAGCGTTCAAAATCTCCTACTAATTGCAAAACATCGCCAAAACTCCGCAATCCTACAGCTTTAGTCACCGAATCAGGAGTAGAAGTTAGAGTTTTGTCTATTTCTGTTAATTCGCCTAAAGCCCGATTGAATAATCCTAGCGATCGCAATGCTTGTACAGAATTAATCCGACTTTTCAGCGCTCCTGAGACATCGCCTAGTTGCTGATAAATTGCTCTTGATTGTTGCCAATTATCTAAAGCTTGTTGATTTTGCCCCGTTGAAAATTGCAAACGTCCTTGAATATCCAAAACTTGCGCCAAAGCTTGCGATCGCGTATTTTGCAGCAATTGGAGACTTTCAGCAATAGCCTTAGTTGCTTCTTCCCAGTTACTTAGTTGTTGATACGCCAAAGAAAGATTGCTTAAAGCCAAAGCTTGATTTGTGAAGTCGCCTCTAGAAGCAAATTCTTTAATTGCTTGCTTTAATATTTCTATTGCCTGATTGTATTGTCCGGTATCGTAAAGAGTTTTACTTTGTTGAATCAAACTTTGATTAGGGGCAAAAACCGTAGGAATTGCCGAAAATGTCCTGGGAGATGAGATCGCGCAAAAGATCGCCGTTATTAACCCTAACAGCCAAGTTTTGCTTAAAAAGGATTGTAAAACACGGAAAAGTATAAACCGTTTTCTTGCCATGTTCTTTCAGTAGAAGATACAGAAATTAAAGGAATACCGTAATCGAGACGCGCCGTAAAGCGATCGCTTTGCTGCCAAATTAACCCCAAACCGATAGACGCTAAAGAATTAGTTTCTGGAGACTCTCTACCAGTGTTCCAAGTAGTGCCAACATCGACAAAGGGAGCTACTTGTAAAACTGCATTCCAGTCAGAAACGCGCAAAATAGGCACTCTTACCTCCGCCGAAGCAAAAGCGCCATTATCGGTTAAAAGTAAGTCTTGACGGTAGCCGCGCACGCTTTGTAAACCGCCTAAAGTAAACTGTTCTAGGGGTAATAGAGAAGTAGCTGATAGCTGGACGTTACCGCGCACTAAAAATAAAGTTTCTGGCGCTAACAGGCGCACCCATTGAGCTTGCCCTTGCCAAGAAAGAAAGCGGCTATCTGGTTGTTCGGCGTTAAGTGTGGCATCAAAAGCGCCCAATCCTAAGTTAAATTGCGATCGCGCGGCAATTACTTGGCGGGTATCTCTTTGCGTCCACTCTTGAAAAAACCTCAGTGCTGAGATCCGGGTTCTTCCTTGTTCATCTGCGCCCGCAGACGTAGATAAGGGTAGGGGAAAACCTAGTAAAGAGGTTTCGCTTTCTAGACGACTTGCGCTTATACCCAAAGCAAGCTCTTGACTTGGAGTTTGGATAATTGGCTGACGCAAAGTTAGATCGTAGTAACGAGATTCAGAATTTATATCTAAGTCCTCAAAAATTGGCTCGATGACGCGGCTTGAAGTCGTGCCATAACTAAAGTTGAGCGTACCGTTACGAGGATTGAGGGGCAATGAATAACTCGTATCGATCGCATTGCTACCGTCCGTATTGCTATAAGCAAAAATAACGCGATCGCCTATTCCTAGTAAATTACCTTCATTTAACTGGATATTGCGGCGAAAACTTCCCACAGCAGGCGATCGCCCATTATCAATTGTCGCTTGAACTTTTGTACTTTGAGCTTCGGTAACTTGTATTTCTAAAATGCTTTGACCGGGGCGAGTTCCCGCCGATAGTTCGGCAGATATATTACTAATTAAAGGATTGAGTTGCAATAGTTGCAACGCTTCTAAAAGGCGATCGCGGTTTAATGGGGCTTTTGCTCCGATTTCAATTCGTTGACGGACGTAGCTAGTATTTAGATATTTTGTCCCGGTAACTTGGATATTTTCTAATCCGCCTTCAAGGACATTTATTGTCACCACTTTGCCTTGCAAAGTTTGCGGGGGAATATAAGCGCCTGACGTAATATATCCGTTATCGAAATAAAGTTGCGTTATTGCCGATCGCGCACTGAATAATTCGGCAAAGGAAATTGGTCTATTGGTAAAAGGCGCGAGAACTTTTGCTAATTGTGCGGGGGAAAATACCGTACTCCCCACCACTTCAAAACGTTCTACATTAATTGTTTGCGGTACGCCAGGGATGTTGTCTGGAGGTGTAGGAGCAGGTGAAGTTGGCTGTAATAATTCTTCTGGCGGCGGCAATGGTTGCGGCAATTGAGGCGAGGGAATTGGCGTTGGTTGGGGCTGCACGTCTTGGGGAGGAGGAAGTTGCACGGGCGGCGTTTGCGCTTGTAGCGATCTAGAGATACTGCTAGTAACTAATAAAATTGATAGTAACCATAACCAAGACTGACGTTGTTTACAATCCATTGCAAGAAGTAGTCAATTTAGAACTATTGGGCGTAACTTGGGGGGCAAAAGCAGTCAAAACTACTCGACCTTGAGGGTCAATTATCCATCCTTGGGCTTCTACAATCGCTCTAGGGGGCTGTTGATTTACCTTTGTTATTGGTGGTGCGTTGTTAGTTGTTGGTTCTAAAGTCGCCCAATCGGTCAGCACAGCGTCATTAGTTAAAGGATTATCGGGGTTGGGCGGTAAGCCGCCACGTCCAGTAACCGTAAATTTATTTGTCGCTTGGCGATCGTTAGTACAACTTGAGGCAATTTGATTTGAAGCGTCAATTACTTCTACAGGTAAAGTCACTAAACCTTGACTGGGATCGACATCGGGGTTATCAATTGCGACTTCACCATCTATCCCTAACTCCGAACTGGCGGTAATGTCGCTGAGATTTGTTTGGGCTGGGCGGGAAGCAATGCCAAAAACACCTTGAGTAGTGATATTAATGTTTCCGCCATTGCCAGCGATCGCATCGGCAATAATATTACTGTCTTCCGTAGCTGGAGCAACGATAAATGTAGCATTCAGGTCAATATTGCCGCCGTTACCCGTACCACCTGCCGCCGCATTGATATTACTGTTGCGCCGCAATAATAGTAATTCTTGGGCTTGAATATCAATATTGCCACCTTCGCCGCTTGCCGTAGATGCCGATAGAAATGCCCCACCGTCAAGAGTAATCGAGCTTGCTTGCAGTTTTAAATTGCCCGCGTTTCCTTGTCCGCGACTATCTACCGATACTCCCGCACCTTCAGCGATATTGAACTGTTGAGCGTTAATAAAAATACTCCCACCGCCTCCTGTTGAGCCGAGAGCAGTATTAGCAAACAAGCCACTAGAGGCGCTTTGATTTCTCACTATATCTGTGCCAAATTGGGCTTGGCGATCGGCAAACGTGCGATCGCTCCCACTAAGATCGATGTTATTAGCAATGTTTAAATTAATACTTCCGGCGCTGCCACTGCTACTTGTACTGGTAATAACTTGTCCGCCACCAGTAGCTGTAAAGTTATTGGCATTGATTGTAATATTACCTGCGTTGCTAGAATTTGCCGTTAAAGCATTTACTACCGCACCATCAGCAATCCGAAAGTTGTTTGTATTAACGATTATATTTCCCGCCGTACCGCTTGCGCCGCGATCGCTACTTGTACTCAAAGCACTAGAAAAGCCGTCAGCACTCACCCCCGAAAGGTCTATGCTTTCACTTGCATTAATTGAAATATTGCCACCTTTGCCTTGACCGCCAGGAAGATTGTCTCTTTCTCTTTCAACCGCCGCACGGATTTGAGAACCATTTGTAAGAGAGAGACTTTGCGTTTGAATATCTATATTCCCTGCATTTCCAATACCGCTTTGCTGCACGGCGCTAGTAATTAAACTGTTATTAGTTAAAAAGATATCCTTGGCTTGAACAGCTATCGATCCAGAATTTCCTAGTCCGGCGGTGATAGTAGCTAAAGTAGAGTAATCAAGGGTAAGGAAACCTGCCACAATACTTAAATCGCCACCTTTGCCTACAGCATCGGCTCCAACTTGCCCTGCAAAGGCATTGCTGACAACACCACTTAAGATAAAACTATTACCTGTAAATGTAACTGCTCCGCTAGTCTGGATCGATAAATTGCCTGCATCTCCTAGTCCCTGAGTGCTAGTTAAAAGTTTAGACTCGTCGCTAAGAGATAGAGATTGTGCGGCAATATTGATGTCACCACCATTACCCACCGCCGCCGCACCAATAATATCTATAACTTCGCCATTAACTCCTTCAAGTCCTAAAAGAGTCCCGCTAAAAACATCACTAGAAATATCGCTATTCCTAGCTAGAGATACAGCGCCAGTGGCATTGATAAACACATTTCCCGCGTCTCCCAACCCTAAAGTGCTAGTAGCTAAAGTAGAGTTATTATCTAAGGAAAGCGAATTTGTATTAATCTGAATATCTCCACCATTACCTAGAGCTATTTCTGTTTCACTTCCAGTCAAAATACTAATAAGATTGCCCAGATTGCTGCTCACAATTCTGCTATTGTCTATAGCCACATCTTGAGACTGAATAAATACACTGCCTGCGTCGCCTTCTCCTCTAGTATTGGTGCTTAATGTAGAATTATTAGTTAAGGAAAACAATCGGGCTTGAATGTCAATATTTCCTCCCTTGCCTATACCTTGAGAATCTACGTCACTCAAAATGTTGCTACTAGCTATGGAAGCAAAATCATCAGATTGAATAAACACATTACCCGCATCTCCTTGACCGTCGGTACTTGCATTAAAAACACTATTATTCAGAGATAACGAGCTAGATTGAAGGCTAATATTGCCTCCCTTGCCGATCGCTTCAGAACCAGCATCACTAATAATATTGCTATCAGCTATAGAAATAGAGTCCTTAGCTTGGATAAAAACATTACCAGCATTTCCTTGACCGTTAGTACTTGTACTGATTCCTGAATTATTTAAAGATAGGGATTCAGCTTGAATAATAATATTACCTCCATTACCTAGAGCGCTGATATCAACATTATTGAAAATAAAAGATAAAGAGGATTCATCCCCTGCAATTGTAGTGTTTTCGCTGGCGTTGAGGGTAATATCTCCAGCTTGAGTTTGAATTGAATCACCGCCGGAACTTATACCGCCAAATAATCCACTTCCTGCCAAAATATCTATGTTACGAGCATTAATTGTACTTCTACCACCACTGATCCCAAACACTACTATGGAAGATTCATTGGTCAGCAGTACGTCGGCGCGTTGCACTTGGGTAGGATAACTTAAGCTCAAATTATTCCCATCTATGCTTAGTCCTATAGTTCCTTGGGTTACTCCTGCTAATTCAACATTGCCGTTTGCAGCGACTAATCTGCCGTTATCTAAAGTAACTTTTCCACCTACTAATAATAAGCTGCGATCGCTCGGCACTTGCAGCCCACTGGTAAAAAACCCTAATACCGAAGTTGTGGCGCTAGAGCGATTCACAATTTCTGCGGGGGAATTACCGTTAAAAAACAGGGCTGAAGGTGCAATACGGAGCAAATTACTAGCGCCAGGGTTGGAAGCGGAAAATATTCCGCCTGTATCGCCAAGGATTATGGCATTGGCTGTGGTAGCCACAAACGAACCCCCCGTACCGCCAATATTTAAACCCGCGTTACCTATATCTAAACTGGCATTTGCGCCAAAAATAATTCCGTTAGGATTGATTAAAAATAAGTTGGGAATAGAGTTACCAAACGTGCCAATAGTGCCTAAAATCGTTGAGGGATTGCTACCTGTAACGCGAGCGAGAATATTTTGGATATTAGCACTAGGACTAAGAAAGTATGCGCCTCGTCCTTCACTAACACTAAATTGGCTAAAGCTATGAAATAAGTTCGCACCGCGAGTTGCACCGCCCTCAATTATGTCTACAGGAAATTGAGCATCGACTCGCGTAGTAGAGCTTTCACTGCCTAAAGTTGTGTCAGGGATAACTTGAGCAAAAGTGTAGCTGTAAGTGCAAATCACCTCACTAACTATAAAAAATCCTAATATTGCAATTATTTCTCTTTGCCAGCGTTGGATCATCCTCTTTCATACCCGCGACGTGCGATCGCAATATAGTTTACTAGAATCGCTGTCGCCTATCGCAGGTAAGATATAATTATTAAATTTGTTGCAAGTCTTGGCTGACTTCCATTGCCGATTGATACCGTTCTTCGTGGCGATAAGCAACCATTTTGTCTAGAATAGCTGCTAGTTTATCGCTGACTGTAGTGCGATCGCGCCAAATAACTTCTTTTGTTACCAGGTCTTTAGGAATCTGCACTGATGGCACGCCAAGCAATGCTTGTATTCCAATCATACCTAAAGCATAAATATCGCTGTTGAGTACGGGTTGTCCGAGTAATTGTTCCGGTGGCGCGTAACCAGATGTACCGATAGCAACAGTCCCGCTTTCCGGCAAATCGGCAATTTGCGTTTCTATTTGTTTGACCGCCCCAAAATCAATTAAAACTAACCTGCCGTCAGCTTCGCGCCGCATAATATTACCAGGCTTGATATCTCGATGAATTACGCCAAAGCCATGAATAAATTGGAGAATTTCTGTAACATCTTTTAGTAAAGCAATAACATAAGGCTCGGATAGCTTTTTACCAGGGGTAAGCTCGTCGCTTAAAGAGTGTCCTTTGATGTACTCCTGGACTAAATAAAATTCTTTATTTGCTTCAAAGTAAGCTAATAGTTGGGGGATGCGATCGTGTTTGCCAACTTTTGTGAGGGTTTTTGCTTCGGTATAAAAAAAGCGTCTGGCAAGTTCTAAAAATTTTTCATCCGTGCGGGTGGGCTTCAATTGCTTGACTACACAGTAGGGATTTTCTGGTATTTGCGTATCTTCTGCTAGATAAGTCTCACCAAATCCACCTTTGCCAATATTCCTAACAACTTTATAACGGGTAGCTAATAAATTACTTTCTTCATTTTCTGTTGCAGGTAATTGAGTTTGATTTTCTTCATAGACAGCAGAATTTTCTTTTGTGAGCAATTGTTCTATTGGATACGAATTTTTATAACCTTTATAAGAAGCAACACTCGCGCCCGTTAATAACAAAGCCAAAGCAGGAGGTATTAATGGCACTCTCCCAGATCCGGCAAATATTAATAAGCCAATGCCAAATAATGCAGCTATAGAAGCCAATTCCAAAAATGCGATCGCCATTGGATTGCGAAGCCGCCAAGCGATCGCGCCTCCTACCACCGACCACACGATAATCCAAGGAATTTCTACCCATTCCGGCATTGCCCAAACGAGCGCTTTATTATCTAATACAGTGCTTAATATTTGACTTACCGCTTGAGCGTGAACTACTACCCCAGGCATCCGTAAATCTTGCCTTTGCCCTTTACTGTAGGGAGTATAGAGAAAATCATTGCCGCTACTTGCAGTTACGCCAATTAAAACTATGCGATCTCTAATCAGCTTGGGATCGAAATTTCCGGCTAGTACATCGGTGAGGTTAATTTGTTCGGCAACTTTATGGGGAGAGCGATAATTTAATAATATTTGGTAGCCTCTAGCATCGACGTTTTGATATTCTGCCGTGTCGTTGTTTATAGGTGTAAAAGTAGTATCGCCTAGTTTCCAGTATTCTTGAGGAGTCTTTTCTAGCTTGATTCCTTGCTTGGCTAAATAGTGCAAGGCAAGGGTAAAACTAAAAGAGTATTCCGCCGGACACGCCGAATTAGTAGCCGGAGTCAAAGTTAGCAAATTGCGCCGCACCACACTATCGCTATCGACGACAAGATCGCTAAATCCTAATCGATCTAGAGGAACTTCTTTAGGCGGAGCAACACCGCGATCGCGATCGCCATTCCCGGACTTACATACTGCAACAATATTATCTGTTAGTTGCAAATTTGTGACTAATTCCGCATTACCAGGCTCTATAGGCAAATCTCGATAAATATCTAAACCAATAGCTGTGGGTTTATTTTGATTGAGCTTGTCTAGCAACTGATTAATAACAAGATCCGTAGCAGGCCATTTGCCTAAATGGCGTATATCTTCTTCATCTACAGTTACAATTAATAAGCGCGGATCGACCCCACGATCTGGTTGCAGGCGCACTAAGCTATCAGCTAAACTCAATTCCCATCCTTCTAAAAGCCCAAGTTGTTTTCCGCCAATAACTACTGCGGAGACAGCAATACTTGCAATAATTACCGTTTTACTGACAAGCGTTGCAGCTAGTTGAGCAAAGTTACCCTGTTTTGAGGACGAAGAACTCATACTTTTTAAATTAAAATAGTCGCGCTTAAATACTACCTACACTCTCTCGCCCCGGCTATCCGTGCAAAACTAAAATTAATTAAATTAAATGCCTTATTCTACCCTGTTAGCCTAGACTATAGCGAATTTCTACACCATCTAGATAGCGATCGCCCTTGGAGCAAGTTTAAAAAACAGCATTGTAAATATTAGGGGTCGCGCATCGCTGTATATTAGTTTCTGATAAGTGCTGTGTCGATCTCAGCAACGCCCAAATAAGAGGTAAAGGAAAAAGTGAGAAGTTTAATACGCAAATTAACAATATTGCTAGTGCTAGTAGTATGCTGGGGATTAATCGGCGGTAATTTTGCCGATGCGATCGCTCTATCCGTTTCTAACTCTAGCTTTCATACACCAATGCCAGTTTTGATAGCTAAAGCCGAACTTCCTACCAAGGAATTACGCAATAAAGCCGACGACAAGCTAGACACAGAATTTGGCAAAAAAATTGACTTAAATAACACCAACGTCCGGGCTTTCCAACGCTATCCGGGGATGTATCCCACTTTAGCTAAAGCAATTATCCAAAATGCTCCCTACAACCAAGTAGAAGATGTTTTGAAAATTGTAGGCTTGAGCGATCGCCAAAAAGAAATCCTCCAAGCAAACTTGGATAATTTTACCGTTACAGAATTTGATTCTGTCTTCAACGAAGGCGACGATCGCTATAACAACGGTATTTACAGATAACCTATTATTGGCTCTGGGCGATCGCCCTCAAGTAAAGCAAGTTTTGAGTTATAAATTATGTTTAGCTTAAAACTATTTTCAACACCTTGACTCAGTTACAAAATCTCTCCCAAACTTTTGATGTTTTAGTAGTAGGCGCGGGTGCAGCAGGTCTGTATACCGCGCTTTGTCTTCCTAAAACCCTTAATGTTGGTTTAATTACTAAAGATACAGTTTCTTTATCTGCTAGCGATTGGGCGCAAGGAGGAATCGCCGCCGCGATTTCTCCTGAAGACTCTCCTTCATTGCACTTAGAAGACACGATCGCGGCGGGGGCAGGTTTATGCGATCTGGAGGCGGTAAAGTTTTTGGCACAAAACGCCCCTAGCTGCATTCAATCGTTAGTAGCTATGGGAGTTGCTTTCGATCGCCAAGGAGAGCAACTAGCATTAACTTTAGAAGCCGCTCACTCTCGCCGCCGGGTGCTGCACGCCGCCGATACCACCGGAAAAGAAGTAATTACAACGCTAACGGCTCAAGTATTGCAGCGTAAAAAT
>JAPJOW010000043.1 GCA_030826005.1 Aliterella sp. RAGGC_92 | reverse complement strand
AGCATTTTTTTAAAAATTAGATATTTTATTTTTTTTTACTAGCTATTGGTTTATTAATTATTGTTCAAACTCTAAGTAGCTTAAACCTAGAATACAGAGCTTATAATGGAGCTTTTCAAACATTTAACCCTTTAAGAAGGATCTTTTTTGGTGAAATTCCCGGTCGCGATTTTAATCCTTATCTAGGGTTAGGAACAACTTACGTTACAGCCTTTATAACTTACATTTTTGGTGGCAATTTTGCTGCCTCAAAAGCTAGTATTTATCTAATTTCTGTTTTACTTCACTTACTTGTATTAACAACGCTGTTTTTTTTGTCTGGCTTTTCTATCAAAAAATCTATTATTGGTGCAGCTTTTGTTTTTATAATTATTTCCTACGATGTATATAAAATAGCGCCGTTTTGGGAAATAGCAGGGCCAGGAAATAGTAATTTAGGTATGCGTAGCGCTCTACCTTTTATTACTAGCTGGATTGTTTTAGGGTTATTTCACCAATACCGAAATAAAACCCAAATTTTTTACTGTTTTACTGGGTGTTTAATTGGCATTCAACCACTTTGGTCAAACGACTATGGCATCCCTTCTAGCATTGCTCTTATTACAATAATAATTATTGATTTATTTAAGCAACAAGCTAATAAAATAACTAAAGTAATTTTGCTTTTTACCTCAACGGCGATCGCATTTTTTACCGCCGCTTCTTTACTTACTGGAGAAAATGCAATTAATTGGTTAAATGCTAATTTTAGCGGCGTAGCAACCGACCAGTTTTGGTATTTTGTTTGGTATAAAGATAAAAATAAAATTTTTTCGTTAAGCGATTTATTTTCTACCCCGTTACTATATTTGTATATTGCGTCATTATTACTAATTATTTGGCATATATTAATTAAAAAGTACAGTGTAAAGCACTTACTACTATTCTACGTTGGCTCAACAGTAGTTATGGCGGGTATGCTTTCTTCTCTAGGAGGAACAGTTAGTATGCGCTATTACTTAACTAGCATTTTAACTAGCTTTTTTACTATTCCCTTGGCGATACATCTTTCATTTCCAAGTCTTAAGCTAACTAAATTTAATTCAATTAAAAAACTTCCACTTATACCCACATTTCTAATACTTTATATTCCGGTTCTATTAATTAATACTATGCCAATTTATCTTCTAGCTTCCAATCGAATTTGGGTAGAAGAACTTGGTGGCGGGTTGCCTAATAAATGGCAGCACAGCATTCAAATAGCTAGAAATCTTAAGCAAGAATTAAAAAATGAATTGCCCACAAAAAAAATATTATCAACTTATTCATCGGGAATGGATGTAATAGCAGGAGCATTTAATCCAACGGGAATAGACTATATAATTCATGCTTTAGGAACTCAAGCAAGAGATCGTTATGTTGAGAGTTTTTTAAGTTCTCAGCCAAAATACATTACTACTTTACGAGAAAACTATACTGCTTGGGAAAATTGGGTACGGCGCACAAATTGGTGGTTTTATAGAGAGTTTGTACGCGATTATCGACCCGTAGAGGCGACATTTTACAACATAATTTGGCAGCGTCTAGATAGCCCAAAAAAGTCAGTTTATCCGCCAGTAGTATGTAATGTAAATAGAGAGAGTAAAAATAAAACAATTATTAGTGTATCTACAGACAAGCAAGAAAATAAGCAAATCTACTACGCAGAGCTAGGTTTAAAATATCATTTAGAAGTTACGCCGAGCGGTATACCGCTAATTGGCAATCGGGGACTTGTGAACGCTACGGAAAAAAAGACAGCTTTAACACTCCCAATTGCAAAAACTACTAATCGCAGCTATGGGATGCCTCCAAGCGCTGATAATTGGTACGTGCCGATAGATCATCAATTAGGAACAACTTCCGTTTTAGAACTGCAAGCATACCCCGCAAATCGTGCAAATCTAGTAGTGGAATCCTGCCAGGCTGAGTTGTTTGCACCCGTCGATGAATTTGTCTTTAACCGCCGTCTGATGCCAGCAGATATTAGTAACAAAAGTTGGACTAAGGGAATTGCGATCGCATCGTCACATAATTCTCTAGCTGGAATTGCGATCGCTAACTATGAAATGTTACCAGAACTCTATCCAGGAATGGAAGTAGAGTTTGCAAAAAGTGGAAAACGCACAATCGTTGAGATTAAAGATAATCAGGTGTGGGTGACTGGTGTAAGTCTCGACCCTTTAGCGGATGGCTATCCTCATCCGATAACCGTAACTTTGCGGTAGATTATAATAAATTCCCGTATTTAACAATTAGCAAACAATTTCTGCCATCCGAATTGCGCTCGTAGGCTACTCTATCAGCCAAACGTCGCAGTAAAAACCAACCGTAACCACCTTCTTGCAGCGTACCCGGTTCTGGTTCGGTTAATACATCAGGATTAAATGGTTTGCCTTTGTCCCAAATTCTAATTTCAAATCTATCCGCCCATAAACTTAAATTGATATCTATCGTTGTATCTGGCGGTAAAGATTGGTGAGCGTGACGAACGGCGTTTGTAAAACCTTCTGCTAGAGCTAAATTAAGGCGATAAAGCTCTCTTTCCGACCACAATAACTGAGATAGATGTTGCAAACAAAATTGCTCGAACCATTGCTGTACTTGGTTGAGAAACTCAAGATTGCTATATACCGTTAATTGGTCTTGCTTTAACATAGCCTAGCGCGACCGCAGTTCAATTTACAATAGAATCATCGACCAAAAGTTTAGAAAAATTCTAACTTTATTAGCTTTGTCGGCGATCGCATTATTAAAATTGACACCTGTATTATTTTCTTAGAACCATTATGGCAGCTAAGAAACTACAGGTGTCATCCCATCATTGCTTGCAGCTAGATTAATTTAGAATAGCCCTAAAGTAAAGGACTTATCAATTGGGTAAGTAGCACCAATTCCTAGCCACAAAGTAATTAACGTGCCAATCATGAACACTGTGGTTGCGACTGGGCGACGGAAGGGGTTTTGAAACTTGTTCACGTTCTCAATAAACGGAACGGCAATTAAGCCAATGGGTACAGAAACCATTGCGAGTACTCCCAGTAACTTACTAGGAACTGAGCGCAGAATTTGGAACACTGGATACAAATACCACTCTGGTAAAATTTCCAATGGAGTAGCAAATGGATTTGCAGGTTCGCCAGTAATTGCTGGATCTAAAACCGACAACGCCACAATACAAGCGCCAGTCCCCAGAATTACAACGGGGAACATATATAACAAGTCATTGGGCCAAGCTGGTTCGCCATAGTAGTTATGACCCATGCCTTGAGCAAGTTTTTCGCGTAATATTGGATCGCTAAGATCCGGTTTTTTGAGCGTTCCCATCTGTTAAGTGTTCTCCTTTTAGAGTTGATAAAGCGACGAGCATTGGCTAATCGCTAACAGCTTAGTTTACAAAGGCCCGGAAATGCCTTGCTTGCGAATCATCAAAAAGTGCAGCAACATAAATACAGCAATCAACCAAGGTAATACAAAGGTATGAGCGCTGTAGTACCGCGTTAATGTTGCTTGACCGACACTCGAACCGCCACGTAACAGGTCAGCCATCAGCGTACCAACGACAGGAATTGCTTCCGGTACACCACTTACAATCTTTACAGCCCAGTATCCAACTTGATCCCAAGGTAAAGAGTAACCAGTTACACCAAACGAAACAGTAATGACTGCCAAAATTACACCCGTTACCCAGGTTAATTCGCGGGGCTTTTTAAAGCCACCAGTGAGGTAAACCCGGAAGGTGTGCAAAATCATCATCAATACCATCATGCTTGCAGACCAGCGATGGACAGAACGAATTAGCCAACCGAAGTTTACATCGTTCATCAAATACTGTACGGAAGTGTAAGCTTCCGCAACTGTTGGTCTGTAGTAAAAAGTCATGGCGAACCCAGTGGCAAACTGGATTAAAAAGCAAGTTAAAGTCATCCCGCCAAAGCAGTAAAAAATGTTGACGTGGGGAGGTACATACTTACTGGTTACATCTTCAGCAAGCGCCTGAATTTCTAAGCGCTCCTCAAACCAGTCGTAAACGTTTGCCATACAATTAGTAAAGTTCCTGAGAATGGATTACAGTTTTTAAACTCCCAAAACTAAAAATAGTTGTAGAAGTCAGTTTTCTAAGGTTTGCACAACTTTTGGGCATCTAGCACTTTTTTTATTGTTGCTCAATGCAGTCGTTTTGGGTTGGCGATCGCTAAACTGCTTTCTTTTGGGGTCGGCAGTTAGCTGAATTTTCTGCATTAGTTCTATAAAAAAAGTAACATAATCGAGAGGATGATTTCATAATTTTGACTGCCAATTGCGGCAAAGTCTGGGGGAGAAAGAGGGAAAATAGTTAGATGAGTGTAAATTACAAACAAATTTTTCGAGTCGCAGTCTTACTAATACTGTCTTTCTCTATCGCCTTGAGCAGTTGGATATCGCCCGCTTTCGCATTGACTAAAGAACAAAAGTTAGTCTCGGAAGCATGGAGAATTGTTAACCGTACCTATTTAGATGATACTTTCAATCACCAAAATTGGGCATTGGTGCGGCAAAAAGTGCTAAAACAGCAGCTAAACGACGAAGAAGCAGCTTTTAATGCCGTCCAAAAAATGGTTGCTACTCTTGACGATCCATTTACGCGATTTTTGCGCCCGGAACAGTATCGAAGCTTGCAGGTAAATACTTCTGGGGAGTTGACGGGAGTAGGTTTGCAAATTGCTTTAGATGTAAAAACTGGCGTATTGGAAGTTGTAGCCCCGATCGCCGGATCTCCTGCCGATAAAGCCGGGATTCGCCCGCGCGATCGCATTACTAAAATTAACGATACTCCCACGACCGAAATAACTTTAGACGAAGCGGCGGCAAGGATGCGGGGGCAAATTGGCTCTCACGTTTACTTGACAATTGAGCGGGAGGGGGAAGAAAGCAAGCAAATCGATCTGATGCGCGATCGCATTGCTTTAAATCCTGTCGTTACCCAGTTGCGTTATTCTCCCCAAAATGTGCCGATTGGTTACATCCGCTTAACTCAGTTTAATGCCAACGCGACAACCGAACTTGCTCATGGGATCGAGCGCTTGGAAAAGCAAGGCGCGGATGCTTATATTTTGGATTTGCGGAATAATCCGGGCGGTTTATTGCAAGCAGGAATTGAAATTGCTCGGTTGTGGCTAGATAAAGGCACAGTAGTATACACCGTAAATCGTCAAGGGATTCAAGGGAGTTTTGAAGCTTACGGATCGGCGCTAACGCGCGATCCGTTGATAGTTTTAGTCAATCAAGGTACAGCTAGTGCTAGTGAAATTTTAGCCGGAGCGCTGCAAGACAATGGGCGGGCGACTTTGGTAGGAGAAACTACTTTTGGTAAAGGTTTAATTCAATCATTGTTCGATTTATCTGATGGCGCGGGTATAGCTGTGACCGTAGCTAAATACGAAACCCCCAACCATCGAGATATTAATAAGTTAGGTATTACCCCCGATCGTGTAGTTAAACTCGATCCGATTACCCGCGAACAAATTGGTACGGACGCAGATAAGCAGTATCAAGCGGCTTTAGAGCTACTAACAACCAATTTGGAAGTGGCAAAAGCTAGTTAGGCGTTGCTGAACTAAAGAATGAAAGAGGAGGAGACAAGGGGACAAGGTGATAAAGAGAAGCTTGCTTGGGTTGCTGCAAAGGACGATCGTATCTAAATTCAGCAATGCCCGCTAGTTAAATTACAAAATAATTGGCGCATTTTTTAAGGTGTCAAGCGGCGCGATCGCTAATTGCTGATAGGCATTGGCGATCGCTAACTTTCCTCTCAAAAACCCGATATTTGCTCCCGGACAAATATATGCCAATGTTTCGGGAGTAAAAATTTCTCGCAGTAATTGCAAGCTGTTGATTTGCCAGTACCATTGAAAAGTTTTGGAAGTTCTTAACGGTACTGGTTCTCCTTGGCGATTGGGTAACAAGTGCCGCCCTGTAAACAAAATACCGCCATACCTTGGATAATAAAGGCAGGCAGATCCAGGCGAATGCCCTGGTGTCCAAATTGCGCGTAGAGCGTTTATAGTAGTTTCTTGCCTAAAAGTTGTTAGCTTGACTTTTGGTAATAAATATGCTTCCTGTTCTTGAATAAAAACTTTACAATTAAAAGAATTTTGGATTTCGCGTACCTTGCCAATCCCGCCCCGATGAGTGATAAATAGATTTTTTACCCCGCCATGCGATCGCAAAAATTCGTTTGTTACCTCATCAACTGCCGGACAATCGAGCAAGATATTGCCTTCTTTTTCTACAATAAGATAAGCAGTCCCTCCTAAAGTGTCGGCATTGGGTGAAAAAGCATAAATATCCTCGAATACAACTCGCGGTTGTTTGGGAGGGCGGGGGGTGGAAATGATGGGAAAAGAAGAATCTGACACTGCTACCGTTGTTAGAAAGCTTTGGTTTTTTGATTATGAATGCAGTTTGTCGGATGTTTTAAGTAAGTTTGGCATTCTCAAAACCTAATTAAATTTTATTTTAATCGCATGATAATTGATTGGATTATTCTTTCACTAATGGCACTATTTACTTATTTTATAGTGCGCCGGAGCGTGGCTGGCGTTACGACAACGCCTGTATGGCTGTTGTGGTTGGTGTTAATGGTGCCGCCTTTTGTTTGGAGTTTGTGGGTAATAATTTATGGGGCAAAGCAGTTACCGCCGATAGAACTATTAATCGGAATGAGTTTATTAAGCATATTTTTCTATTTAAAATTGCATCATCAAGGGCGAAAGAATCTTACGCCGAAACAAAACGAACCTTCCCAAGCAATAGAATCATCCCCCCCATTACAAGAAGTTGCCCCACCGCCAGCAGCAGCAACAACTTTGCGCCCGATTGATAAAACTGAAGAAACTAAGCTGAGAAATTGTTTTCCTTGGTCTATCTTTTATATAAATAATATTGAGTATCGACCTCAAGCGATTATTTGTCGGGGACAGTTGCGCGAAAAGTCTCCATCCCAAGCTTACGATCGCATTAAAGAAAACGTCCGCTCGGAATTTGGCGATCGCTTTTTGGTCTTATTTCAAGAAGATACGACGGGAAAGCCGTTTTTTGCTTTAGTTCCCAATACGCAAACGGCGGCAAATAAAGGCAACAATACTAAAATAACTCGCCCCGGTTTGGCGCTGGGTTTATTAATTGCCACTATTTACACGACTACCTTAGTAGGTGTAGAAATTGCTAATGCTAATAATGTAGAAGCTTTAAGATCCAATCCAGGGGTACTACTTAGCGGATTGCCGTATGCGGTTTCTTTAATGACTATTTTGGGCATTCACGAGTTAGGGCATTATTTAGCTGCAAGATACTACAAAATCCGGGCAACACTGCCGTATTTTATTCCTTTTCCGGCATTTTTAGGTACTTTTGGCGCTTTTATTCAAATGCGTAGCCCCGTACCCAACCGCAAGGCTTTATTTGATGTCAGCATTGCCGGGCCGCTTGCAGGTTTTGTTGCCACTTTACCGATCTTAATTTGGGGTTTAGCTCATTCGACGATAGTATCTTTACCAGAAAAAGCCGAGCAAGTATTAAATCCTAATGCTTTAGATCCTAACTACTCGTTACTATTAGCCCTATTAAGTAAATTGACGTTAGGCATTCAACTGGGGGCCGATCGCGGTTTAGACTTGCACCCTGTAGCCGTCGCCGGATTACTCGGAACGATCGCTACAGCTTTGAATTTGATCCCTGTAGGACAACTCGATGGCGGTCATATAATTCATGCTATGTTCGGACAACGCAATGGCATCGCGATCGGGCAAATTTCCCGATTTTTAATCCTAGGACTAGCATTGCTCCAACCTGGTTTTTGGATATGGGCGATAATTTTATTTTTTATGCCCGTAGCTGACGAACCAGCATTAAATGATATTAGCGAACTCGATAATAAGCGCGATATCTTGGGAATACTTGCTATGGCGTTGCTAGTAATAATTATATTGCCGATGCCGGGCGCGATCGCTCAGTTATTGAATTAACAAAATCTCTACTAAAATCACAGGTTATTGATGGTACAACCAATTCATGTTATCGGCGGCGGCATAGCTGGAACAGAAGCCGCATGGCAAATTGCGATCGCGGGAGTGCCAGTAATACTGCATGAAATGCGCCCCCACCGAGTCAGCCCCGCCCACCATTCTCAGGAATTGGCGGAACTTGTGTGTAGTAATTCCTTTGGGGCGCAATCGAGCGATCGCGCGGCGGGGTTATTACACGCCGAATTGCGTCAACTTCATTCAATTATTATTGCTAAAGCTGACGAACACTACGTACCCGCCGGGGGCGCGTTAGCTGTAGATCGAGGTAAATTCAGTCACGACTTAACTAAAACTCTCGCCGAACACCCATTAATTGAGTTGCGGCGGGGAGAAGTTGAAGAAATTCCCCCAGGTATTGTCGTTTTGGCAACAGGCCCTTTGACTAGCCCCCAACTTGCGGAGGATTTGCAACGTTTTACGGGGATGGAATACTTAAGTTTTTTTGATGCGGCAAGTCCAATTGTAGTCGGCGAATCAATTAATCGCGATATTGCTTTTCTAGCTTCGCGCTATGACAAAGGCGATGCGGATTATCTTAATTGTCCGATGAACGCTGAACAGTATTTGCACTTTCGCCAAGAATTATGTATTGCCGAACAAGCCGAACTCAAGGATTTTGAACGCGAAACGGCTAAGTTTTTTGAAGCTTGTTTGCCTATAGAAGAATTAGCCCAGCGCGGGGAAGATACGATGCGTTACGGCCCATTGAAGCCTGTGGGTTTATTTGATGCCCGTAAAGGCGATTTTCGCGCCCCCGAAAATAAATCTCAGCGTCCTTATGCGGTAGTACAACTGCGTCAAGAAGATAAAGCGGGGCAATTGTGGAATATGGTGGGATTCCAAACAAATTTACGTTGGGGGGAACAAAAGCGGATATTTCAGATGATTCCAGGATTGGAAAATGCGGAATTTGTGCGTTTGGGCGTGATGCACCGCAATACTTTTATCAACGCGCCGCAGTTATTACAACCAAGCTTGCAATTTAAGCACCATTCGACAGTTTTAGCCGCCGGACAAATAATCGGTACAGAGGGCTATACCGCAGCCTCCGCCGGGGGTTGGTTGGCAGGGACAAATGCTGCCAGGTTAGCTTTAGGCAAACCGCCTTTAAGGCTACCAGTAACAACGATGATGGGAGCGCTATTTGAATTTATTAGTTCTGCTGCGCCTAAACATTTTCAACCAATGCCGCCTAATTTTGGAATTTTACCGCCATTGCCGGAGAAAATTAAGAGCAAGCAAGAAAGATATGCTGCTTACCGCGATCGCGCTTTGGCTACTTTGGCTACTTGGCAAGCTGATGTATCTTTACAATTAACGGGTGTTGGAGTCTAGATAAATATTTAAGTTATGAGCCGTTTATGGCAAATTATGCAAACAGTATTGGGGTTAATTATTCGTCATCCCATAACTGGCACGAGTATTATTCCGATTTTACCTGATGGGCGGATTGTGCTAATTAAAAGGCGTGATAATGGTTTGTGGGCGCTTCCGGGAGGAATTATAGATTGGGGAGAAGATGTAGCGACGGCGGTAAGGCGAGAATTAGTTGAAGAAACGGGATTGAACGTTGTTAAAATTCGCCGTTTGGTAGGAGTTTATTCCGCCCCCGATCGCGATCCGAGAATGCACTCGATTTGTATTGCCGTTGAAGCTGAAGTTACAGGCGTAATGGCAATTCGCGATAAAAATGAAGTGATTGATATTCAAGCTTTCGATCGAGATTCTTTACCTAGTAGTAGATTAGCTCACGACCACGAACGACAGTTGCAAAATTATTTGCAAAATTTGACAACTTTAGCTTAAAGTTTGCTTTCGGTAAGCTTGCATTCCCCAAAAGATCAAGTTGCGATCGCCCTTGATTTTCTCGGCTACGATGGGACACTGAAAATTAAGGTAGTTAAGTAAAATATCGCGATCGCCTCCAGTTAATATTACTTGGCTATGAGGATAGCTCTGCCACCAAGCCTCAATAAAGTTTTGAACTCCAGCAGTTAAGGTATAAATTATTCCGCTTTGGATTGCTTGGGTGGTATTTGTAGCAAAGCGCGGCGGTAATTGTTGGGGTAATTTAATTAGGGGTAAATTAGCTGTTTTTTGACTCAAAGCCAGAAATTGCAACCTTAATCCGGGTAAAATTGCTCCACCTACTAAGGCAAAATTAACATCACATCCTGTAAAAGTAAGGGCTGTTCCAGCGTCTATAACTAATACTGGCAAGTTCTGCCATTTGTGTTTTGCACCCCACAAAGCTAAAGCGCGATCGCTTCCTAAGGTTGGATATATATTTTTAAGCGGTACGCTATCTAAAGTAATTACTTCTACTTTTGGGTAAGTTTGCCATAGTTTTGTTTGAGTTGGAACTACCGAAACTAAATACAAAGGTATGGGATGGGTAACATCTTCTGTAAGAATACGTTGGGGTAATAAATTCTCTAGAAGTAAGTCTTCCCAGCTTGAGGCTAAAAGCTGGATAAAAGTAGCCGTCCAATAATCTGTATCCCAACTAAAGCAAAGTTCTTCGTTTTTAAACAAAGCCCAGTGTAGCCGAGAATTACCGATCGCTAATGCCAGCCAAATAGATTTATCGACCATGTTATTAGCAAGGGGACAGGGGGACAAGGGTGAGTTTTTCTCCTTGTCTCCCCCTCTCCTTATCTCTCCAAATTTAATTCAAGATTGTGACAACTTGATTAATACGCGGTTTCCCAAAACGTTCCCAAGCATTTCCACCGCGCAAAAATAACTCCATCCATCGCAAAGGTTGAGCGTTGGTTTCCCAACCGGAACTACCAGGCGAAAATGCTAAAGTTCCTTCGGGGACTTTAAAA
This sequence comes from Aliterella sp. RAGGC_92, assembly GCA_030826005.1. GTDB lineage: Bacteria > Cyanobacteriota > Cyanobacteriia > Cyanobacteriales > Chroococcidiopsidaceae > Aliterella. The sequence goes on along the minus strand of JAPJOW010000043.1, from coordinate 12,465 downwards.
CTACCATCAGAATAAACCGCGTCGCTGACGACATCCCCTACTCTAATGACTACTTTTGATTCGGGTTTGAGATCAAGACTATTGCTAGAGATTGTGGTTTTAATATTACCGTAGCCATCAACCCAAGCTACGCGATCGCTTGGTACGTCTGGTATTTGATTGGGATTTAATTCGTCTCCAAGTAAGCTAAAGTCATCGTTGGCGATCGCGATCGCGGCGGTGGGAAAAACATCGCGGGAACGAAATTGCGAACCGCCACGAGATACTTTGACAAGCTTAATAACTTCTGCGTACTCTTTAATAAATGAAAGAGTATAACCAGCGATTACTCCTACTACTTTGACTTTATTTGGTAATAGTGCATAAGTAAGTCCTTCACCTTCGTTATCTATCCTCGGTTCGGAATCATCTTGACGAGGGGCGCAATTGTGATAAATCAAGCGGTTTCCCGCTCCTAGATTAAGTCCTAATTGGGCAATCCAAAAGCCTGTGGCTAAAGTGCTAAATGGCGGTACGGAAAGGCAATGAATTTGAGCGTTAGGTAAACCCATAGAGAGCCGTTGCGTAACTTCTGCAAATGCTGGGTCGCCGTTGCCATAATCGGCAATTAAATTAACAAACATATCAGTTGCTATAAGTTAGGTTAACTATGTTCTATGTACATTAAGCTAGGTTAATCGATTTTTTAAATTTTAATATTTTGGCTTGTGACTTGACAAAATACATTTTTTATGAGCCAAAATCTAGCAAGTAAAAGTGATAAATAAGTTTAATTAATTCCTGCTTGTTGGAATGCTTTATTCATCAATTCTGTTAAGTTCAGAGTTTCTGCCCACTGAAATAAATAATTAAGGTCGAGTTTATCTGCCTAAACTTTTAGCACTCCTAAAACATCTCGCCATTGTGTATCTGAGATTTCATTATCTACGCGATAATTTAACTTTTGTAAAACGATATCTTCGGAAGAAAGCAACCAAGCAAATTTTTCGGGATTTTCAGTAACTAATAACTGCTGTCGCCGTTGCATTTCAACTTGCGCTAAAGGTCGATCGGAAAGTACGAATATATCAATTTTTTGCATACTCTCAAGATGAATAACATTAAAAGATGATTTATTTGCGATCGCCTCCTTTATCATGACTTCATCAATGTAAAACTCCTCAGCCATAATTGTAACTAAAGGTTGAACTTGAGATAATTACAAATCTGCAACTATACCTACATCTAAAGTTGCTCTTGGTTCGCCTAATATAGAACTTGCTACCGAACCACCAATTAAATAGGGAATCTTTAGTAAGTCAAAAACATCTACCATTTTCAAGGCTAATTCAATTATATTTGCTTCCACTAATTGCCCTCTATTATGAATAAGTATTTTTTCTGCTACTTCTTTCCCCAACCATCTTATAGCTAGTTGAAACTGTATTTTTTCAGGTGTGATATTTGGATATTGGTTACGAATACCAATTAAGGAACATTGCCAAGTTCCTCTAGTTGCTTCATTAAATAAAGAAGCTTTTTTACAAGTAGACATTCGCCGAAAAGATTGCATCAGAAACTTATCAACTTCTGGATGAGTATCTCTTGATTGCGGTTGGTAGTTAGCAGAGATTTTCATTAGACTTCGTGTATGAATAATATTTTACCCCCTAGCTCCCCTTGCATTGGGGAAAACCAGATTTAAAGTCCCCCAGGGTTGGGGGATTTAGGGGGCTTTCTTGAATTTATGCAGGAGGTCTATTTTATTGAATGTTGCTGCAAGACTTGTTTTAAATATTGTCCCGTGTAAGAACGCAGATTATTTGCTACTTCTTCGGGTGTACCTACTGCAACTAATTCGCCGCCTTTGTCGCCACCTTCAGGTCCTAAATCTATTATCCAATCGCAACAACGAATTACATCTAAATTGTGTTCGATCACTAAAATTGAATTGCCTTTATCTACCAATCTTTGTAATACATCTAGGAGTTTATGGACGTCATAAAAAGATAAACCTGTAGTGGGTTCGTCAATTAAATAAAGCGTCTTTCCCGTAGCGCGACGAGATAATTCTGAGGCTAATTTTACCCGTTGCGCTTCTCCTCCCGATAAAGTAGTTGCAGGTTGTCCTAACTTTACGTAACCTAAGCCGACATCTACTAGAGTTTGCAATCTATTTACGGCTCTGGGAATATTGGTAAAAAACTCTAAACTTTCTTCTGCCGTCATATTTAACACGTCAGCAATAGATTTATCTTTGAATTTAACTTGTAAAGTTTCCCGGTTATAACGCGCACCTTTGCAAACTTCGCATTGCACGTAAACGTCCGGTAAAAAATTCATTTCAATGACATTTACACCTTGTCCGCTACAAGCTTCGCATCGTCCGCCTTTGACATTAAAGGAAAATTGCCCAGCTTTGTAACCTCTAGCTTTTGCTTCTATTGTTTGGGTAAATACTTCGCGGATGACATCAAAAACTCCTGTATAAGTCGCGGGATTAGAACGAGGGGTACGTCCGATGGGTGATTGGTCAATAACGATCGCTTTATCAACAGCATTTAATCCTTCAACGGTGTCCAATCCTTGAGGTATAGGGACTTTGCGTGTTAGTTGATGTTGCAATGCTGGGTAAAGTAAATCATTGACTAAAGTAGATTTTCCCGAACCCGAAACCCCAGTAACGCTGACAAGTTTGCCTAGAGGAATATCTACATCAATGTTGTGTAAGTTGTTGCGATAAGCGTTTTTTATGGACAAATTTCGCCCATTTCCTTCTCGGCGCTGAAGTGGAGTTGCGATCGCGCGTTTTCCCGATAAGTATGCCCCAGTGAGAGAATCAGAGGCATTTAATAAGGTCTTTAAATCGCCTTGCGAAGTAATATAACCGCCATGAACACCCGCACCTGGGCCAATATCTACTAAATAATCGGCGGCTCTAATGGTTTCTTCATCGTGTTCGACCACAATTAATGTATTTCCCAAGTCCCGCAGTTTAGTTAAAGTTTGCAGTAATCGTCCATTATCTCTTTGATGCAAGCCAATACTTGGCTCATCTAAAACGTATAATACTCCTGTCAATCCCGAACCGATTTGCGTTGCAAGTCTAATTCGCTGCGCTTCGCCGCCGGAGAGGGTCATGGCGGGACGATCTAGAGTCAGGTAGTCTAAACCAACATCTAGGAGAAATTGCAGCCTAGCTTTGATTTCCCGCAACACCAAGTCAGCAATCTGCAAGGCGCGATCGCTTAGTTGCATTTTAAGTAACTTTTGCTGACATTCCCCAATTGATGCTGCTGTCAAATCTGTAATTCTATACTGTCCCAACCTCACCGCCAAAGCTTCGGGTTTTAAGCGTTTCCCCAAACAGACTTCGCAAGGCTGGTTAACTAAATACTGCTCTAACTTCTGCTTTTGCAACTCCGAACTTGCTTCGTTGTATTGTTTTTGGAGTATCGGTAACACTCCCGCATAACGCCTGTAATCTTTACGATCTTCAATCCATACGGGTTTGTCGCTACCGTGTAAAACTATTTGCTGCTGTTCGCTTGTCAGTTTGTGCCAAAGAGTTTGAATCTCAAAGCCGTGCGCTTGTCCGACGCTGTAAAGCAGCGATAGATAGTAAGAGTTGTCTTTTTCCGACCAAGGAGCGATCGCAGCATATACGGGTGCTTGGGGGTCTGGCACTACAAGCTCTGCGGCGAACTTCTGCAAGCTTCCCAATCCGTGACAGTTTGGACACGCACCGTAGGGAGAATTGAAAGAAAATAAACGTGGCGATAATTCTTCCATTACTGCGCCATGTACGGGACAAGCGAAGTTTTCCGAAAAAATCAATTCTTGTTGATAGGAATTAGGCGTATTTGTAGAGGTTAAATCGTCATTTTGTTTTGCTATTTTTTCGCCAGTTGGGTTATACTTACTATCAGCTTGGACTCCACCTGCTCCCCCCGATGTATCATTTAATAAATCAATAACCGCAATTCCACTAGATAGACGTAAGCAAGTAGCAAGAGAATCGGTTAAACGCTCGGCAATACCAGGCTTTTTAATCAGTCGGTCGATGACAATTTCAATGGTGTGAGTATAATTTTTATCTAAATCGATGTTGTCGGATAGCTCGCGCACCTCATTATTTACCCTTGCTCTCACCCAACCTTCGGAAGCTAAACTTGAGAGTAATTTGCGATGAGTACCCTTTTTACCGCGAATTACCGGGGCGAGGATTTGGAAGCGCGTACCGTCGGGCAGTTCCATAATGCGATCGCACATTTGGTCAACTGTTTGGGGCGCAATCGAGCGATCGCAAATTGGACAATGAGGTTCTCCCGCGCGTCCAAACAATAGCCGCAGATAGTCGTAAATCTCTGTAACTGTCCCCACTGTAGAACGGGGATTGTGAGAAGTTGATTTTTGATCGATGGATATAGCCGGACTTAAACCCTCAATCGCTTCTACATCCGGCTTATCTAACTGTCCTAAAAACTGGCGGGCGTAGGCGCTAAGAGATTCTACATAACGGCGCTGTCCTTCAGCAAAAATCGTATCAAAAGCTAGGGAAGACTTGCCCGAACCGGAAACCCCTGTAAATACAATTAAGCGATCGCGCGGTAATTCTAGATCGATATTTTTGAGGTTGTGCTGTCTAGCGCCGCGAATGCGAATAGTATTGTTAGCGTCGGGAGTAGAGGCAGAAGGAGACATAAAAGCAGCGCGTTAATAGTCCTTAATAATTTTAACGCTGCCGTCTCCTCATCTACTTCAAGCAGCGAAAGCAATTAGTTTTAAGTGACTGGGGTTAGCAATCAATTCTTTGGCTAATAAATACCCGGCAATCGTCCAGGTTTGATACTTGCGCGCTTCTTTGCCAATTAAGCGCCCATCGGGGCCATCGTAGTATTCGGGCCAATTATCTTCGATTAATCTTCTTTCGGCAATTGCGATCGCATGATGAGCTAATTCGCCTCTATCCATTTTTTTCGCCGCCGCCGTTAGCATCCACAATAAAACTGGCCAACTTCCCCCATTATGATAAGACCAAGGACGATTTTTAGGATCTGCCCCAGTAACAATTCGCCATTCCACATCTTCTAAAGCTGGATAGCAAAGTTTCATCGGCATTGCTCCAATTAAATCGCCCCAGCGCAATTCAATTAAGTTTAAAATTCTGTGGGATTGTTGTTCGTCCGTTAACGAAGAAACTATCGCCATCAAATTACCCAAAGAAAAAAACCGACAATCTAGCTGACTTGGGCCTAAATTACCTGCTAAGTAACCGCCAGCTTCAGGTAGCCATTTCGCCAACCGATAAAAAGGGATAGAGTCTGAATAGATATTGAACTGATTGAGGGCTTCTTCGCCGTACTCCTCTACTTGAAAACGGTAGATTACATTCAATCGGTCTGAATCTAACCAGTAATTTTCCCGCAGTTGCTTGAGTAAGGGATCTAAGCGGTTACGCACGGCTTGAATAATGGCTTGATTTTCTCTGCACGGAGTCAGTAATTCTAAACTGGCTTTTAAAGCTGCATAAAATAACGCTTGAATATCTATCGGGTGTCCGTAGAGTCCCAAACGACGGTCGATCATACTCGCACCATCGGGAACTAACACCATTGGATACATATCAAAGCGAGTCACTAAGCATAGTTCTAAGATTAAGCGGATTCCCTCTTGAAAATCGGTTCTGGAGGCGAACTCTTTACTATCGGTAGAGATAGTATAAGCGCGCAATAAAATAATCCACCACAACCCCGCATCCGCCGGAGCAACTCGCCCGATCGCATGATCGCCAAAATCCGCTTTTAAATACTCTTGTCCGTTGGCGAACCCAATTTTAAAACTAGCTGGCATCAAGCCACGACTAGGCTTTAAACAATCTAACTGCGTTGTTTTTGGTTGTAATTTTAGCGTTTCTTCCAAAAAAAACCGCACAATATCCGCTTTACCTTTAATTAAAAATACAAGGGCGGAGGATACAAAATCTCGAATAAAACACTGATCGTAGTTGGCAGCATCAATACCTGGATCGAGAGCGGCTATAGTGCCAATAGGTTTCTCATGGTAGTAAATAATTGACTTTTCTAGGGTTTCCCAAGCTTGTTCTTCTACGGCTATAGATCGTTCGCTCAATTTCTCTCTCGTCCTCTTGACTTCATAGCTTGAGGATAAACAAAGATTTCAATTAGAGCAAATATTTGTCGCTTTCTCTGTATTTTGGTTGAGGTTTTAGCAGCTTGAATAGTCTAATATTTGTACCGTTTGATTGCGCCCATACATATCTAGAGGATTTAGACGATGAAGCTAAATGGTAAAATTGCTTTAGTGACGGGTAGCGGTCAAGGAATTGGTCAAAAAATCGCTGTTGATTTAGCTGCGGCTGGAGCAAGCGTTGTTATAAATTATCGCTCTGATATTACGGAAGCTGAAGAAACTTTAAAACAAGTAGAAGCAACCGGAAGTAAAGGTTTTATTGTTAAAGCAGATATTGGCGTTGTTAGCGAACTGCGTCAGCTAATTGATTCAAGTATCGAACACTTTGGTCAATTAGATATTTTGGTAAATAATGCCGCCATAGAAATTAATGCCCCTTTTTGGGAAGTAACAGAAGAAGATTATGACAAGGTATTGGATATTAATTTAAAAGGTTGCTTTTTTGCGACGCAGTTTTTTGTACAACATTTAATGCAAACAAAACGCACCGGGAAAATTATCAATATTAGTTCCGTACACGAAGAATTACCTTTTCCCAACTTTACAGCTTACTGCGCTAGTAAAGGCGGCTTAAAAATGATGACGCGCAACTTAGCGGTAGAATTAGGCCCTTACGGTATCACCATCAATAACATTGCACCAGGGGCAATTGAAACCCCGATGAATAGCAAATTGTTGAATAATCCAACGGCTTTAGGCGCGTTGCTAAACAATATTCCTCTCAATCGTTTAGGACAAACCAAAGATGTTAGTGCGATCGCTACTTTTTTAGCTTCCGCCGATGCTGACTATGTTACTGGTTCAACTTTTGTAGTTGATGGTGGTTTACTTCGGAACTATAAAGAGCAGTAAAAAATAACTCTTTATTTAGGTTTAGTGATGACGCTTACAGGCCCATTAACTAATGCTTGACAAGCTAACCGATATGTGGATGGCTTTTTTTTCAATTTGCGATTTTCAAAGTCTGTCTTGGGGGATAAATTTTCTATACCTTCGGTTATCTCAACAATGCACGTACCGCACTGTCCGTAACCGCCGCAGTTCATCATTTTACCTCTTAGGGTATAAATATCTACCCCGTTTTCCATTGCTTTGAGGCGAAGATTTGCCCCATCTGCCGCGATCGCTTCCTTATTTTCTTTGACAAATTTAATATTAGCCATTTGTTTCCTAATTAACTGCCCTTGCTCCAAGTTTTAATGCAGTTCAATACCTAAAATTTTTTAAATATTACTCTGTTTAGCGCTCTTAAACCGACGGATAAATCGATTAAATCCCTACGCATAATTAATTTTGCTTTGTCAAGCTTCCCTTAACTTATAGATTTCATCTTTTCCAACTTGCGCTAAAATTAAGCATACCAAATATTTAGATAACTTAATAATCTCACCGAAAAGTTGTAAGTTTTGCTAAGGGAAGCTTAGTAATTACAACCTAAAGCAAAAAGTGATACTACTAAATGCCTCAATAGGAGTGGAGTGAATGAGCGAAGTCGCGCGAACGCCTAAGACAGCAAACAGGAAAGCTAAAAATCAGCCCTATTTATTTATTTTAGTAATTGGAATGGCATTGCTTGCAGGGAGTTGTACGCAAAAAGAAGCCGCCGACGCTCAATCAGCCCAAGGAGATCGAACGACAGCAGTAGACGTGGGGATTTCGCGCACAGAAACATTAGTTTCTGCGCCTACTTATACAGGTAGTACAGAACCAATTAGAAGCGTGTCCATGCGGAGTCAAGTAGAAGGGCAATTACTAGGATTAAATGTAGATGTAGGAGATTTTGTAAAGCAAGGGCAAATAGTCGCGCAGTTAGATGACTCGATTTTAAGAACGCAATTAAACCAAGCAGAAGCGGAACTTGCAGCATTAAAAAGCGAAGTAGCAAGAAGCAATAGTCAAGTAAGTAACGCCCGCGCCCTAGTAGAAAGCGCCCGATTAGAATTAGCGCAAGCGCAAGCAGATTCGCAAAGGCAGCAAAGATTGTTAAAAGAAGGCGCGATCGCATCTCAAACCGCCCAGCAAGCCCAAACCGCAGCTAGGACAGCCTCTCAAGCACTCCGGGCGGCACAGGAACAAGTAAGCACCGAACAACAAGCTGTAGCCGCCGCCCAAGGTAGGGTAGTAGCCCAGCAAGCGGTAGTAGCTCAAGAACAAAAAAGGCGCTCGTATACGCGCCTTGTAGCGCCAATTTCTGGAGTAGTTTTAGTGCGATCGCCAGAAATTGGAGATTTAATTCAGCCTGGTAATGAAGTATTGCAAATTGCCGACTTTAGCCGCATCCAAGTACGGGTTGAAGTATCCGACAAAGAATTAGGAAATATTAGTATTGGGCAATCGGTAAACGTAAAATTAGATGCTTTTCCCCAAGAAAATTTAGTAGGACGAGTTACTCGCATTTATCCTGCCGCCGACTCTACGGCGCGTTTAGTGCCGATAGAAGTAGTGATTCCTAATAGCAATAGCAAAATTGGTAGTGGTTTGCTGGCGCGAGTAAGTTTTGTTAATCCCAACCAAGAAAACGTTGTCGTACCGCAGTCGGCTTTGGCTGGAGGAGAAGGGAGACAAGGGGACAAGGAGGAAAGTAAGAAGGGGACGGTGTTTGTAGTAACTCAAGAAGCTGAACGCCAAGGTAAAGTTGTAGCGCGTCCAGTGATGTTGGGCGAATTTGCTGATGGTAAAGTAGAAGTTTTATCGGGGTTGAAACCGGGTGAAAGGTATGTAACTCGCAGTGGTAAACCGCTAAAAGATGGCGAAACTGTTAAGTTATCAATTCTTTCGGAAAAACCAGCACCAAAAGGACAGTAGTAATGCAGGACAACGAAAAAGCCGCAGGATTTAGTATTAGTGCGATCGCTATTCGGCAGCATATTGGTACGCTGATGCTGACTTTGGCAGTGATTGTGATGGGTGTATTTTTTCTCACCAATCTCCAAGTTGATTTGCTGCCATCTATTACTTATCCTCGTATTGGTGTCCGGGTGGGTACTCCCGGTCTTTCTCCTGATGTAGCGGTTGATGAGGTCACAAGACCTCTAGAAGAAGCTTTATCGGCAACGGAAGGGGTTGTGCAAGTTTATTCTCAAACCCGTGAGGGACAGGTAAGTTTAGACTTGTTTTTTCAACCGGGCGGGGATATCGATCAGGCATTAAATGAAGCTACCGCAGCCTTTAACCGAGGACGCGGACAATTACCAGACACGATTGAAGAAGCGCGTTTGTTTAAAGCCGATCCTTCTCAGTTGCCTGTCTATGAGGTTGCTTTGACTTCTACTTCTTTAGAAGGTGTAGCTTTACGGGTATTTGCCGATGAAGAACTTTCCCGCGAACTTAGTGTAGTCCCTGGAGTCGCCGCCGTAGATGTGGCGGGGGCGGTGGAAGAAGAAGTGCAAGTTAATATCGACCTCGATCGCCTGCAAGCGGTAGGGGTGGGCTTGACGGATGTACTAGACGAATTAGAAGCCCGAAATCAAGATATTTCTGGGGGACGGATTCAAGGAGAAAGTTCCGAACCTTTAACCCGGACAGTGGGGCGTTTTCAGGACGCGGAGGAAATTAATAATCTCTCTTTTGAAGTGGCTTCTCCTACTCCTAATTCGGAAACAGGTGCGGCAGTTATTAACCGTCGGGTATATCTGCGTGACTTTGCCGAGGTTAATGACGGCACTCAAGACCAGAGAGTATTTGTTTACTTAAATCAACAGCCCGCCGTTAAACTAAGCATTCAAAAGCAACCGGAAGCTAATACGATTACGGTGGTAGATGGAGTAAAGCAAAGAATCGAACAATTAAGAGCTTCGGGGCTAATTCCTGAAGATATGGTGTTAACGCCAACACTGGACGAATCGAGGTTTATTCGCAACTCAATCTCGAACGTGTCAAGTTCGGGGCTAATTGGGGCGGGATTAGCGGCGATCGCAGTTATGCTGTTTTTGGGTTCTATTCGACAAACTCTAATTATTGTTTTATCTATACCCCTAGCGACTCTTGCTGCCATCATTTTTATGGGGCTATTTGGTCTATCTCTTAATGTCTTTAGCTTGGGTGGCTTGGCTTTGGGTGTAGGAATTGTTGTAGACAACTCCATCGTCATGCTGGAAAACATCGCCGAAGGTGCGGGGATGACTCCAGGAAAAGATACAAAAACTCGGCTCAATCAAGCCCAATTAATCGAGCAATCTGCCCGTAGCTCTCAAGAAGTAGAATCAGCTTTAGTTGCTTCTACTAGCACTAACTTGGTTGCGGTTTTACCCTTTTTGCTGATTGGTGGTTTTATTTCTCTTTTATTTAACGAGCTAATTTTAACAATTAGCTTTTCCGTCGCTGCTTCTATTTTGATTGCTATTACTATTGTGCCAATGATGACTTCTCGGCTATTGGCGATTCGATGGTCGAGTAAGCTGGGCAATTTTTGGCTGCTGCGACAGTTTAATCAACGCTTTGAAGCTGCAACTAGAGGTTATGGTAGTCTGTTAATTAAAGTGCTGCGCTATCGCCTACCTATTTTAGCCGTCATTATTGTTATTCTCGGTGGTGGTAGTGTGTGGATGGCGGGACAAATTCCCCAAGAAATTCTCCCCCGTATTAGTACCGGACAAGCAAGTTTGTTTGCTCAGTTTCCACCGGGTACGCCTTTGGAAACAAACCGCAAAGTCATGGCGGCGGTAGATGAAATATTACTCAAGCAGCCCGAAACCGATTATGTATTCTCGACAGTGGGAGGGTTTTTGTTTGGTAATAGTACAAGTGAAAATCCTCTGCGGGGTTCTAGCACGATTACTTTAAAGCCTGGGAGCGATGTAGAAGCTTTTGTCGAAACCGTAACTCAAGAATTTAATCAGCTTAATTTAGCCGGAATTAGACTGCGATTAAGACCAGGTGAAGTACGCGGCTTAGTTTTGACCAATTCCCCAGTTAGAGGGGCGGAAGTTGACATCATTATTCAAGGCGCAGACGAACAAAAGCTCCGTCAAGCCGGACAACAAGTGTTGCAAGCATTGGACGAAGGAGCAACGTTAGCTACTTTCCGCCCGGATGCTGACCCCAGACAGCCAGAAATCCAAATTCGCCCGGATTGGGAACGAGTAGCCCAATTAGGTTTGACGACAGAAGATATTGGCGATACTATTGCTACGGCGATAGAAGGCTCGTTACCTACCCAACTGCAAAGGGGCGATCGCTTGGTAGATGTGCGCGTACAATTAAATCAATCCTCTATCAATCGTCCTTCTCAATTAGAAAGTCTGCCACTGTTTGTAGATGGCAATCGTCAAGTCCGTCTTTCTGATGTCGCCCAAATTAGCGAAGGTCAAGCACCGGGAGAAGTCCAAAGAATTAATCAGCGCCAAGTTTTCTTGATTGCTGGCAACTTAAGTGAAGGTGCAAGCTTGGGTGAAGCTCTCGCCCAAGTAGATAGTGTTTTGCAAAACGTGCAGTTACCGGAAGGCGTAAGTATTTTGCCTAGTTCCGCCAGCGAAACTAGCCGAGAACTCCAAGACTCTTTAAAAGTGCTGGGTGGATTAGCGGCTTTTTTGGTATTTGTGGTCATGGCGGTGCAGTACAACTCCCTTGTTGACCCTTTAGTAATTATTCTTACCGTCCCCTTAGCCTTAGCTGGCGGGATTTTTGGACTATATGTTACTAAAACGGCGATCGGTGCAACAGTATTAGTTGGGGCAGTGTTGCTAGTCGGGATTGTCGTCAACAACGCTATTATCATGGTGGAATTGGCAAACCAAATTCGAGAACGGGACGGGTGCGATCGCACTTCGGCAATTTTGCAAGCCGCTCCCCAACGTCTGCGCCCAGTATTGATGACAACAATTACAACAGTTTTAGGGATGTTTCCCTTAGCTTTGGGTATTGGTGAAGGTGCGGAGTTTTTACAGCCTTTGGGTATTGTGGTTTTTTCTGGTTTGTCTTTAGCAACAATACTTACTTTATTTATTATTCCTTGTTTTTATGTCCTGCTTCACGGTGTATTTGGCAAGGATTGGTTAAAGGTATTGAGTGTCAAGTCTAAAACAATTAGTAAGTTAATCAACCGCAAAAATATAGCAGCACGCAGAAAGAATAAAAAAGTTAATTAGCGATTTTGGCAGCTACGTCTTGCTTGGACTCTAATCATGCCAAAAACAACTAATTATTCTGCTAAAATTACTTTTTTAGCTCAAACAATCTAGAGAGTACCTACTTTTACAAAAAAAGAGAAAAATTTACTTTTTCTCTTTTTTTCTTTGCTAGTTGCTTAAACTCATCTTCATGATTCTTTTATGT
>JAPJOW010000042.1 GCA_030826005.1 Aliterella sp. RAGGC_92 | reverse complement strand
GGTCTATTGATTTTGGTTAGGAGACGGGCTTTTAAATCGACGTAATAGTAAAGAATTTGTCACTACGCTTACAGAGCTAAACGCCATCAATGCTCCGGCGGCGGCGGGATTAAGCACAAAACCAAAACTAGGTAATAGCAAACCCGCAGCAATGGGAATACCTAAAGTATTGTAAGCAAATGCCCAAAACAGATTTTGGCGAATCTTTAAAAAAGTTGCCCTACTAAGATTAATAGCAGCAACAACATCTGTTAAAGAATCGCGCATCAAAACAATTTGCGCCGCTTCCATTGCTACCTCTGTACCTGCTTTGAGAGCAATCCCAACATCTGCTTGAGAGAGAGCGATCGCATCGTTTATACCGTCTCCTACCATTGCTACATGATGATTTTGAGCTTGGAGTTGTTGAATCGCTTGAGCTTTGCCTGTGGGGGGAACTCCAGCAATAATGTCAGCTTTACTTAATCCTAGTTGCGTACCTATGACTTCGGCGGCGATAGTAGTATCTCCGCTTAACAGCATGACTTTTAAGCCCATCGAGCGTAATTGTTTTACAGTGCTAGGCGCTTCGGTTCTAAGCGAATCGCTAACAGCTATTAGTCCTAATAGCTGACGATCGCAAGCGACAAACATTACAGTTTTTCCTGTAGCTGCCAAAGCTAAAAAAGGCGATCGCTGGTGACTTGTAATATTAATGTTATTTTGACTTAGCCACTCGTAATTACCCAATAACACTTGCTTATCTTCTACTACCGCCGATACTCCTAAACCTGGTTCGGTATAGAAATCTTTAGCGGTGGGGATAGATAAATTTCGCTCCTTCGCAGCTTGAACAATTGCAGTTGCTAGAGGGTGACAAGTACCGCTTTCGACAACGGCGGCTAATTGCAACAGTTTGCCTTCATCATTTACTAAATTATTATCTTGAATTATTACATCGGTAACCGTAGGATGACCGCTAGTTAAAGTGCCAGTTTTATCGAAAACCACTGTATCTAACTTGTGGACTCGCTCTAAAACATCTCCACCTTTAATCAAAAGTCCCTTTTGCGCCCCGACTCCCGTACCCACTAAAATCGCTGTAGGCGTAGCAAGTCCCATTGCACAAGGACAAGCTACTACCATAACGGCGATCGCTAGTTTTAAACTCAATAGTAGGGGCGAAGGTTGAAGCAAGCGAGCATTTGCTAGGTGTTGGGCGTGGAGTGACATATCGTGACCGCTCATTGTCTGCCCAGGTAGCAATACTTCTGTCCAAATATGCGTACCAATAAAGTACCAAAATAAAAATGTTAATACTGCGGCCGCCAACACTCCATAAGTAAAATACCCCGCTACAGTGTCGGCTAGTTTTTGGACGGGGGCTTTGCGAGTTTGGGCAGCTTCTACTAGGGCAACTATTTGCGCTAAAGTTGTGTCTGCTCCGGTACGAGTTGCTTTGCAAGCAAAAGCGCTTGACTTATTCAACGTCCCGGCGGTAACGGTATCTCCTAGCTGCTTAATTACCGGAAATGCCTCCCCAGTCAGCATAGATTCATCTACCGTCGTGCGCCCTGCTACAACTTCGCCATCTACAGGGATTTTTTCTCCTGGCAATACTTGTATCCATTCTCCTACTCGCACTTGAGTAGCAGGAATTTCGACACTAGCAGTAGATTGAAAAAAATTGTTATCTATAGATATCGCTTGGGGAGCAATTAATCTTGCTAATTGCGGTTGCAGTGCCAATAATTGTCTAAAAGCGGCGGCGGCTTGACCTTTTGCCTGTTGTTCTAGGGTTCTACCTAGCAAAATAAACCCTAATAGCATAACTGGCTCGTCAAAGAAGCATTCCCAACCCAAGGGCGGAAATAATAAAGCGATTACACTTGTGGTATACGCCGTCAAAGTTCCTAACGCTACCAAAGTATTCATATTCGGCGCATTACGTCGCCAGCCGCGCCAACCTTCAACTATTATTGGTCTTCCGGGGATAAGTAAAGTAATAGTGGCAAGTCCCCAATGCAACCAAATATTTTTTAATATAGGGAACGCTAATATATTTTCTGGCAGATGTCCTAAACTAGACAAAATTAGCAATAATAACGCTAAAAATAACTGCTTTAAAGCCGAACGCGTTTGTTGTTGCTGGCGTTCGTTAAATTCTTCGACGGAGATTGATGTTTCGCTAGTCGTTATATCGCGCGGTTTAGATGGAAACCCCGCCGCCGTCAAACGTTCTGCTAGTTCTTCGGGTTGAACATCTATTTGACACTCTACTACAGCAACTTCTGTAACCAAGTTTACCCAACTTGCGATCGCTCCTGGATGTTGTGCTAGTTGTTTTTCTACGGTTTTAACGCAACCGCCACACTTCATGCCGGTTACATCTAAGGTAATTTTTTTACTCGGCGATCGCTCTTGTAGCGTTGAATTGGACGCAGATGGAGCAAGTTGCATAAAATTTAGCAGTTTGTGTTACAACACCTTAATACTTCTTTACTTTAGCGCTTTTATACCGATACTGAAGTATTTTGAGCGTAATTAATTTATCCAAACTTCCACCCAAATATGGTTTAGAGCTAAGAAAATGTAGCTCAGTACAACGCTTATCATAATTTGTATTCATATTCTCCTTTTTACTTATCCAAAAAGACTACCTGCGTCAGCAAATAGTCTTTTGGCAACTTATTAATTTCTCAACTTTGCAACCTAGGAGATTAGCCAAAACCCATTTTTTTGCCAGTACTGCTTTCTCAAAGTTTTTTCTAGCTGTTCGGGGCTAACTAATTTTCTCTCTAGCAGTAATTCACCCAATTTTTTATTTTTGACGTACTGTTCTGACAATACTTGATTGAGTTGTTCTTGAGAAATGATTTCTTCACCAACTAAGATTTCACCTAGCCGAACATTTTGTTCTGTTAATGCTTGGTTGAGCTTATCAGAAGATACTAATTTTTTTTCTAATAGAACTTCACCTAGCTTTTTACCACTCTTATTTTGGGCAACTAAAGCTTCTTGTAATTCGGTTGTCGAAATTAATCCTTTACGAAGTAGCATTCTGCCTAGCATAGGTTTTGAAACCTGTTTTAGAGTTTTTGTAAACATTTTGTACCTTTGGTCACATATCTATAACAACTGCTTCTAAATCTCAATATTTCGTTTAAACTTCATGACCGCACTAAGGGAGTAGGTTTTTATTTATACAATAGTTTACTTAAATTTAGAATACATTTCATTTGCTGTTAGCTACACATTGAAGCTTAATAATTTCGCAGTTGTATCTATAAAAAGAAGTAAAGCTATACAGTGTAATTTAATTTTATTGATTTTTGAGTTCGTTATCAAGTAGAACTACTGCCCAAAATAAATAGACTGACAAGAGTACCGCTATTCCATAGACTATGCAGTAACATAGGAGCAAGCAAATTGCGCGATCGCGTATACACAAAGCCCAATACTACACCTAAAACCATTAACGGCAACACTTCAGATAAACTCAAGTGAGCAACAGCAAATAGGAAAGCACTAATTAAAATAGCTTGCCACACCGAGAAGTAACGAGTTAGTGAAGGTAACAAAAACCCTCTAAACAAAAACTCCTCAAATAAAGGTGCGGCGACGGCGGCGGTAAAAAAGAATATCGCTAAAGCAACTTTATCTTGTCCTTCTAGCACCAAAGATAGTAAAGGATTGCTACCGCCAAGTCCTTGCCATAGTTGCTGATTTACTAGAGATACGACTACAACTAAAGGTAACGCCGCGCAATAGCCGCCTAAACCCCACCAAAACCAATTACCCCGCACTTTGAAGCGAAACCAGCTTGGAGGTAGAGGTAAAAACTGTTTAACAGACAAGTACAGCACGGTGACAGCACCAAGAGCTAGAAACAGATAAGTTGCTAAAGTGTATAAAGCTTGGACTCGGACGTTGGCAACTCCTGGCTTAATTTGCAGGATAGAAAATACGAGCGGGACAATTATTTGCCCCATCAGGAAAAAGCCGACTATAAAAACTTGCCAAACTGTTTCCCAATCCCAAGGCGTTGACCAAACTACGTCCCCATTTTGGGAAAATACAGATTCTTTACCTTTTGTCAAGCGATTAATAAATAAATAAATAAGCAAGATAAGACCAACAAAACCAGTTATCGCGGGAATACTACTGATAATAGATAGTTTTAGCAGTGCTTCCTCTGCTTGCTCCTGTTCTCTTGCTTGGAGAGCCAATTTCGCATCGGGGCGCTGCTGCAATTCGTAGAGTTGAGATAAAGCCCGTCCTTGAAACCAACCTTCTAAGTTTGCTTGAATTAATGCTTCCGCATCCGGGAGTAGTTGGGGTGGGTTGCTCCATAAGTCTGTTAAAACGGTAGCAGTAGCAGCTAAGGAATCGTCGGGAGATGAATTAATGACTTTTTGCCAGGTTTGCGCTGCACTTTGCTTTTGCTGTACTTGGAGAATTCCTAGGCGTAGATTTAGTTCGGCAATTAATTTTTGAATTTGAGCAATAGAACTTAGGGATTGTTTTTGCTGCTGGCGGCGAGAAGTATCGGTAATTGGCGCAAGCGGCGAATCGGGCTTAGGTGGTGCGGGTGTAGTGATGGGTTTTTGTGCTAATTGCGCGCTTTGATTTTGAGCTTTGGCTAAATTTGCTTGCGCGGAATCTAAAGCATCTTGATATTGCTTAGTGGCTGCTTTTAGAGGATTTTCGCCTAAAAGCGTTTTACTTGCTTTGGCAAGATTTGGATCGGTATCTTGGGCGGGCAATTGTTGGGCGCGCAGTAGTAAATTAGTTTGGTACAGTTCTAAACGGCTTTGGATTTGGGGTTGCTGCCAACTTGCCCATAACGTACTACCAGCCAAAAATATGATTGCCAAGGTGAGCAGACTTAAAATTAACCGCTTAATCGTCATGAATCTGAAATTGCTGTAATGCGATCGCCACAATTGCATTATGGCATTTTGTCCTAACATTGCATTAATGAGAAAAAAATTGAGTGGCAAGCTAAGACTCTGGTAAAATGACGCTGATTTGTCTTGCCTTTAAAGGAGAAAAAGATTGACTACTCGCGCGATTGTTGTCCGTCACGGTCAAAGCAGTTATAACACCGAGCGACGCATTCAAGGGCGCAGCGATGTTTCAACTTTGACGCAAAAAGGTCGCGATGATGCCTTAAAAACTGGTAATGCTTTAAGTCACCTTAAGATTGCCGCGATTTATACAAGTCCCTTACAACGAGCCAAAACCACCGCCGAAGTAATTGGGCAGTGTTTAGTAAATTCTTCGGTAATTCAAACTAACAATAATTTAAAAGAAATAGATTTACCCCTTTGGGAAGGTATGCTCTCTCAAGAGGTTAAAGATAATTTGGGTGCAGACTATCGCCAGTGGAAACAGCACCCTGACGAGTTTGCGATGCTTTTACCTCAAGCTGGAGGTGGAGAGCAAAAATATTTTCCAGTATTATCGCTGTACGAACAAGCAAAACAGTTTTGGCAAGAAATACTGTCCCGCCACGATGGAGAGACAATTTTAATTGTGGGACATAATGGCATTAATCGGGCGTTAATTAGCACGGCGCTAGGAATTGCCCCTAATCGCTATCACTCAATTCAGCAATCTAACTGTGGCATTAGCATCCTCAATTTTGCGGGAGAATTAGAGCAAAGCGTCCAGTTAGAATCAATGAATCAGACGGGGCATTTGGGAGAAGTTTTGCCTTCATTGCGTCCCAACCATCGCGGAGTTAGATTATTGTTAGTGCGTCATGGCGAAACCGAGTGGAATCGCCAAACTAAGTTTCAAGGACAAATAGACGTACCTTTAAACGATAATGGGCGATCGCAATCTGGTCTAGCTAGAGAGTTTCTTCAAGAGATCGAGTTTGATTTTGCCTTTAGTAGCCCAATGCTGCGCCCGAAAGAAACTGCCGAAATTATTTTGCAATCTCACCCCCAAATTGAATTGCAATTACTTGATGGTTTAAGAGAAATCGGTCACGGACTATGGGAAGGAAAATTAGAAATAGAAATTGAGCAAACTTATCCTGGAGAATTAGAACGTTGGCGGACTGTACCGCAAGAAGTCCAAATGCCCGAAGGAGAGAATTTAGCACAAGTACGCGATCGCAGTATTGAAGCTTGGCAGCAAATTGTAACTTTCGCCCTCAACCAAAAGTTACAAACAGGCTTAGTAGTTGCTCACGATGCTACGAATAAAGTGCTGCTTTGCCATGTTTTAGGTTTAGATAACAAATACTTTTGGAATTTCCGTCAAGGTAACGGCGCGGTAAGCGTGATCGATTATCCTCAAGGATTGGACGGTTTACCAGTTTTGCAAGCAATGAATATTACAACTCATTTAGGCGGTGGTGTATTAGATAAAACGGCGGCGGGTGCGTTGTAAACTTAAACCAATGACAACCCAACTGCTACAACAAGTCCGGGTAATAGATCCGGTTGCTAATACCGATCGCATTGCTGATGTAGCGATTGGCAATGGTGTAATCGAGGCGGTACAAGATAATATTACCGAATGGTCTAGGGATACACAGGTGCGCGATTGTCGCGGTTTGGTATTGGGATCGGGGCTAATAGATTTATACAGTCATTCTGGCGAACCGGGTTTTGAAACGAGGGAAACTTTGTCATCAATGCTAGAGGCGGCGGCGGCAGGAGGTTTTACTCGGCTATGTATTTTGCCCGATACGATGCCCAGTTTAGATAGTCCCGCAGCGATCGCCAGCATAGAACAAAAACGACAAAAATTAAGCGGTTTGTTACCCAAAATGTATGTTTGGGGCGCATTGACTATTGGTGTCCAAGGGCAGCAAATGACCGAACTTGGAGAACTTGCTGCTAATAATGTGGTAGGTTTTGCCGATGGTAAACCTTTGCAAAACTTGGCACTGCTAAGGCGATTGTTGGAGTATTTAAAGCCACTAAATAAACCTATAGCTTTATGGTGCTGCGATCGCCAATTGGCAGGTAATGGAGTCATGCGCGAGGGTGCGGACTCGATTATTTTAGGGTTGCCAGGTAATCCCGATTTTTCGGAAACAACGGCAATTGCGGCGCTCGTAGAATTAGTAGCAGCAATTGGTACTCCCGTGCATATTATGCGAGTTTCTACTTCTCGTAGCGTCCAGCTAATCGAACGCGCCAAAGAGCGCGGCTTGCCAATTACTGCAAGTACTAGCTGGATGCACTTATTGCTCGATACGCAGTCGCACTACACCTACGATCCTAATTTGCGCCTCGAACCTCCTTTAGGTAACGCAAGCGATCGCGCGGCATTACAAGAAGCTGTACGTTTGGGAGTAATAGATGGGATTTCTCTTGATATAACGCCCTATACCTACGAAGAAAAAACCGTTGCTTTTGCCGAAGCACCGCCAGGAGTAGTCGGGTTTGAACTAGCGCTAGGTTTGCTGTGGCATAGTTTGGTTGAAAACGGTCAATGGTCGGCTTTAGAATTATGGCGATCTCTTAGTCTAAGTCCCGCTAATTGTTTGCAACAAACTATTAAAGAGATTTGTCCTGGAAATCCTGCCGAACTTACCTTATTTGCGCCCCAGCTTTCTTGGCTAGTAGAAAATCAAACCCTCAAATCTATAGCCACAAATACTCCTTGGCTAGGGCAAAAAATTACCGGGCGCGTGGTGCAAACTTGGGTAGGATAATGCTTAATCTAATTCTCCCAGACGGTTGGGGGGCCAAAAGCGGACTACGGCGCGGCCAATAATTTGATTTCTCGGCACAAAACCCCACATATGACTATCACAACTATTATTGCGGTTATCGCCCAGCATTAAGTAAGAGTTTTGAGGAACGGTAATTGGGCCTAATTCGTAGTTAGGTGCGTCGGCAATATATTCTTCAGATAAAGGGCGATCGTTGATGTAAACTCGCCCTTGGGTTACATGGATTTTGTCGCCAGGTACGCCAATTAGTCGCTTGATGTAGGCATCTTTAATTTGCGGAATTTCTGACTTATTAGGATCGGGATGCCAAGGATCGAGGGCTTCTCCTGTCGCCGATGGAGGAACAAATTGCTGGGAACAAACTTTAGCGCTATTAGGAGGCATAAATACTACAATGTCTCCTCGTTGCGGTGCTTGGAGGCGATAAGTTACTTTATCGATAATCAACTTGTCGTTAATTTGTAGAGTTGGCAGCATTGAGCCTGTAGGAATCCAACGCGCTTCAGCGACAAAGGTACGAATCCCCAAGGAAAGAATAATACTTAGGGCGATCGTTCTACCTAGTTCGCCCACCCATGAACCTTCACGCTCTTTTTGCGAATTGTTATCGGACACTTGCTTTGACTCGCGGGACATATATATTTAATAGCCTAAGTAAGAATTTTTAACTAAATTTTTCCTAGAGACTCTACTATATTAAGTTTAAAGTTTTCTCGGTAAAGTATGTCGATCTTGGCACAATTACAGCCCAAAAAATCTCATGTTTTATAGTTGCTCAACCTTTAATTGCCCATATTGCCATGTCCCCTAATTCCAGCTTATTAATCCGCCATGCCACAATTATGCTCCCCGATGGAGAGTTTTTAATTGGAGATGTGCTACTGCGCGATCGCCTCATCGTCCAAGTTGCTCCAGAAATTAATGCTTCAGGCGTTAAAGAGATAGACGCGACAGGTTTAACTTTGTTGCCGGGAGTTATTGACCCCCAGGTACACTTTCGCGAACCTGGTTTAGAACACAAAGAAGACTTGTTTACCGCCAGTTGCGCCTGCGCCAAGGGTGGAGTAACGTCTTTTTTAGAAATGCCCAACACGCGCCCTTTAACCATCACTCAAGCGGCGCTAGATGACAAGCTGCAACGAGCGGCGCAAAAGTGTGTAGTTAATTATGGTTTTTTTATTGGCGCTACTCCTGAAAATTTACCAGATTTGCTAACGGCTCATCCCACCCCAGGCATAAAAATTTTTATGGGTTCGATGCACGGGCCGTTGTTGGTTGACAGCGAAGCGGCTTTAGAGGCGATTTTCGCCCAAGGAAAGCGCTTAATTGCCGTCCATGCGGAAGATCGTGCCAGAATTGAACAAAGGCGCTTAGAATTTGCCGGCATCCACGATCCAAAAATTCATTCGCAAATTCAGGATAATCAAGCGGCGCTACTTGCTACTCAACTTGCTGTAAAACTAGCTAATAAGTATCAGCGCCGCCTGCATATTTTGCATATGTCCACTGCCGAAGAAGCCGAGTTTTTGCGTCAAGATAAGCCTCAATGGGTGACCGCAGAAGTAACGCCCCAACACTTGCTATTAAATATCAGTGCTTACGACACTATCGGCACTTGGGCGCAGATGAATCCGCCTTTGAAGTCGCCCCATGATAACGATGTGCTGTGGCAAGCTTTATTAGATGGGGTTATAGATTTTATTGCTACCGATCACGCTCCTCATACTTTGGAGGAAAAAGCCCAAGAGTACCCCAACACGCCATCGGGAATGCCTGGAGTTGAGACATCGCTGGCTTTGATGCTAACCGCAGCAATGGAGGGGCGTTGTACGGTGGCGCAAGTAGCCAATTGGATGTCTACCGCCGTAGCCAAGGGTTATGGAATTGAGGGTAAAGGTGCGATTTCTCCGGGTTATGATGCAGATTTAGTATTAGTAGACTTGAATACTTATCGCCCGGTTGTGCGTGAGGAGCTATTAACTAAGTGCGGCTGGAGTCCTTTTGAGGGCTGGAATCTCACGGGGTGGGCGGTAATGACTATTGTTGGCGGTCAAATTGTTTACGAAAATGGGAAGGTAAATACAGAAGTGCGGGGGGAAGCTTTGAAATTCACCGATAACTAATTGAGCATTGCCCCAGGAAAAGATGATTAATTATCAGGAATAGACCAGTATTTCAGATAGTCGGTAATGTAGAGAAAACAACACTAGACCCGTTAAGCTTAATTGGATTAAAGCGAGCTTGAGTGCGACTTTTACAGTATTTTAGAAAAAAAAGAGACAGTATTTTGAATACCCTTATGAAACATCTACAAAAATTATTTGACTGGAAAAAGTATCGGCAACGCTTTATTTTGGCACTAACGCTAGTAATATTAGCAACAAGCGCGATCGCACCTCCCGCCAGCGCCACAGGTATTTATCAAATTCCTAAGCTTAATCCCGACGGTAGTCCTTGGATAATTGACCAATCAGAAGTATTAAGTCGAATAAATGAAAGTACAATTAGCAGCAACTTAGAAAAATTAGCCAAGCAAACCGGAAACGAAGTCCACATTGTTACAATTCGTCGCCTCGATTATGGCGAGACTCCAGAAAGCTTTACTAAAGGGTTATTTGAAAAATGGTTTCCTACTCCCGAAGCCCAAGCTAATCAAACTTTACTTGCGATTGATACCCTCAGCAGTGGGACAGCTATTTACGCGGGAGAAAAAGCAAAATCGTTATTAACCGATGACATTGCTTCTAGCGTAGTTAATGAAACAATCCTTGCACCCCTAAAACAAGACGAGAAATATAATCAAGCCTTTTTAGATGCAAGTAGCCGCCTTGTTGCTGTACTATCTGGAGAACCCGATCCAGGCCCGCCGCAAATTGTTGCTAATGTCAGCACCGAGCGCACCTTTAAAACTGCGGAAGAAACCGATACTAGCAATGCCACTATTTGGGTAGTTGGTTTTCTAATTGCCGCAACAATTATTCCGATGGCAACTTATTATTTATACGTCAAGTA
The DNA here is from genome assembly GCA_030826005.1 of Aliterella sp. RAGGC_92. Lineage (GTDB taxonomy): Bacteria > Cyanobacteriota > Cyanobacteriia > Cyanobacteriales > Chroococcidiopsidaceae > Aliterella. The sequence continues at coordinate 12,695 of JAPJOW010000042.1, read as the reverse complement.
AATTAGTCTTGAATGTACGCAGTGCCATTAATTAAAGCAATTTCAGCCCGGACAAACTCTCGACCCAAATAAGCCGCATGGTCTAATAAAGTAACTAAACTGGGCTGATTTTTTTCAAATATTTCAACACAAAGTTCTTTTGCCGTTCTCCCCTTAAATACCTGCGTTGGGGTGCGCTCAACTTTACCCCGGACGGGGATCGGCTTACCCGTCTCTGGATCTATGGCGAGTCCGCGATCGTCAATTACATTGGTAAAATGTTTGGCACAAATTAGCCCTGCATCTACATCCAAATAAATAATAAAATAACCCCCAGGATCGAGAGCAATAAACCGCCCAGAAAGCTTTTTATCTATTGCCTCTAAATCAACCATTCGCACCATAATTAATCCACAATCAAACTATCATCGCACTTATCTATCTCTAGTTTAGTTGTTTCTTTACACTCTTAATGTTTTAACAAACTAATTAGATTTATAGCGATTTATGCTGGCAAAAAAACTAATTTTATGAATTTAAACGAGCAATGTATTGTCCCCGCCGAATTTTGGCACGGTGTAGACCAGTTTAATCAAGCGCAGTTCTACGCCTGTCACGATACTTTAGAAGCTTTATGGATGGAAGCAACAGAGCCACAAAAAACGTTTTATCAAGCAATTTTACAAATTGCCGTAGCTCTTTATCATCTAAGTAACTCAAACGTGCGGGGTGCTTGTATTTTGCTTGGAGAAGGCATTAATAAGCTGGGGCGTTATCCAGCTAGTTACACAGGTATTGACGTTGATGAATTGCTAGACAGTAGTGCTGCTTTGCTGACGAAATTACAACAAGAACAAGCGATCGCATCTCCTCTATTGCCTAAAATTAAACTAATTAAAGACACTTAAATTGTGATTTTCCTGGAACTTGCTAATCCAGTAATGGTCTAGGAGTTAGGTTAGAATTGGCATACTTAGCTCGTGGCAATTATTGTAAATTTAATTATATGAAGCCTTCATCCTCACGTCCTTTTTGGCAGCGCTACATCAATCGCGTTTTGATACTACCGACAATTGTAGGCGCGATCGCTTTTACCATGCCTTCGCCGCTCAAAAGTCAAACCGCCGCCGATGGACGCGCTCTGACAGTAAAAGCGCAAATTCAAGAAGCTAATTCCAAAACTGGAGTTGTAACTGCTCGCGGTAACGTAGAAATGTTTTATCCCGCCCGAAAAATCCAAGCAACGGCGGCTCAAGCTCAATACTTTAGCCGCGAACGCCGAATTGTTTTAAGTGGCAATGTCTATGTACTGCAAGAAGGCAATAGCATTCAAGGCGAAAATATTACTTATTTAATTGATGAAGGGCGATTTATCGCTACACCCAAAACTAACGGGCAAGTAGAGTCAATTTATATTATTAACGATCCAAATCCTACAACCGCACCCCAAGCTGCCCCGGCAACTCCCAGTTTCAACCGCAAAAGCACTACTAAACAATAATGAAAATTCTCTTAGAGAATATTCATAAGTCCTACGGTAAGCGCCAAATTGTTAACCGCGTCAATCTTTCTGTAGGCCAAGGAGAAGTTGTTGGCTTATTAGGGCCTAATGGCGCAGGTAAAACTACAACTTTCTACATTGCTACAGGATTAGAAAGACCAAATCAAGGGAAAGTATGGCTGGACGATCGCGATATTACTTCTTTACCCATCCACAAACGGGCGCAGTTAGGCATTGGTTATTTAGCCCAAGAAGCAAGTATATTTAGGCAGTTGAGCGTCGCTGAGAATATTTTATTAGTTTTAGAGCAAACAAATGTACCGCGCCGCGAATGGCAAGGACGATTGCATAACTTGCTGCGAGAGTTTCGGTTAGAAAGTGTTGCTCAAACTAAAGGCATTCAAGTATCGGGAGGCGAAAGGCGACGCACGGAACTGGCTAGAGCTTTAGCCGCCGGGAGAGAAGGGCCAAAATTTTTGTTATTAGACGAACCTTTTGCCGGGGTAGATCCAATTGCTGTAGACGAAATCCAGACAATGGTGAAAAAATTACGCGATCGCCAAATAGGTATACTAATTACCGATCACAATGTGCGGGAAACTTTGGCAATTACCGATCGAGCTTATATCATGCGCGAAGGACAAATTCTCGCTGCTGGTAACGCTGAAGAACTTTACGCTAATCCCCTCGTCCGTCAGTATTACTTAGGTAGTAATTTCCAAGCTTAAAAATTACAAACGTTATGAATAGCTACAAGTCTCTCACCTCTATTATTCCCATGCCGTCGGTAATGGATCGCTACATCGCCAGCGAACTATTAGCGCCGTTTTTATTTGGAGTGGGAGCTTTTTCTTCGGTGGGGGTAGCCGTCGGTATTTTGTTTGATTTGGTTAGAAAGATAGTTGAGACGGGGTTGCCAATTGCGATCGCTTCTCAAGTATTTTTGCTGAATTTACCAGCTTTTATTGTTCTGGCTTTTCCCATGTCTACCCTGCTTGCTGCTTTGATGACTTATAGCCGTCTTTCTAGCGATAGCGAACTGATTGCTTTACAAAGCAGTGGTGTGAGTATTTATAGGTTAGTTCTCCCGGCAGTGATTTTGAGCTTTCTTGTTACGGGGATAACTTTTTTCTTTAACGAACAATTAGTTCCTGTTGCTAACTACCAAGCTACCCAGACTTTGCAAAGCGCGTTGAAGCAAAATAAACCGATCTTGCAAGAGCAAAATATTTTTTACCCAGAATACAAAGAAGTCAAGCAGCCTGATGGTGAAAAAACTAAGATTTTGTCGCGCTTATTTTACGCTGATAAGTTTGACGGGCAACAAATGCAAGGATTAGTCATAGTCGATCGCTCAGAATCGGGGATAAATCAAATTTTGGTGTCTGATTCGGCGGCTTGGAATCGCTTGCAAAATATTTGGGACTTTTTTAATGGCACTATTTATTTAGTTGCCCCAGATAGTTCGTACCGCAACATTGTCCGCTTTGAACACCAACAGTTGCAATTACCGCGTACAGCTTTAGATTTAGCCGCAAAAGGGCGAGATTTTGGGGAAATGAATATCGCTCAAGCAAGAGAAAGGTTAGAACTTTTGCGCTTGGGGGGCGATGAGAAAAAAATTCGCAAGCTGAAAGTCCGCATTCAAGAAAAAATTTCTTTGCCTTTTGTGTGTATTGTTTTTGGCTTGGTGGGGGCAGCTTTAGGGACTAATCCCCAACGCGCGGGAAAAGCTAAAGCTACAAGTTTCGGCATTAGTATAGTAGTAATTTTTAGTTACTACCTACTTAGCTTTATTAGCAGCGCCCTCGGTGTAAGTGGGGTGGTTTCCCCGATTGTGTCCGCATGGTTGCCGACAGTTTTTGGGTTAATGGCTGGAGGATTGTTATTGGTAAGGGCGGCAAGGTAGAGACGTTGCTCTAAAACGTCTCTACAGGAATGCGCCGATTGACGTTTCTACTCGAATGCGTTGATAATTGCTTCGGCAAATTCCGAACACTTTAAAGGCGCAACCGGTGGCTCCATTAACCGCGCCAAATCGTAGGTAACATGACTACTTGCGATCGCTTCTCCAATCCCTTTTTTAATCAAATCCGCCGCTTCATTCCAACCCATATATTCCAGCATCATTACTCCCGATAGAATTACCGATCCTGGGTTTACGCGATCTAATCCGGCGTGTTTGGGTGCGGTGCCGTGAGTTGCTTCAAAAATAGCGCAACTATCGCCAATATTTGCCCCAGGGCCCATTCCCAAGCCTCCGACAACGGCGGCGGCGGCATCAGATAAGTAATCGCCGTTGAGGTTCATCGTTGCCAAAATTGAGTATTCGTCCGGTCTAGTTTGCAATTGTTGGAAAATACTATCAGCAATGCGATCGTTGACCATAACTTTATCTTTCCACTGCCCGTTGCCGTGAGTCGTCCAAATTTGGTTTAATACCGCTTCTACTTCTTGGCAAATTTGGCGCTGCTTTTCTGGAGTTAAAGAGCTATAACCAGGTTCAATTAGCCGCGCGTTATCTTCTAAACTAATATCCCCATTGCTTTCTTTATTACCCAAAATCCACGACTCTCGCTCCGTAACGCAATCGGCGCGGAACTCTGTTGTTGCTAGTTCGTACCCCCAATCGCGGAAAGCTCCTTCGGTGTATTTCATAATGTTGCCTTTATGCACCAAAGTTACCATTTGCTTTGATTTAGGTAGCCTTAAAGCGTGTTTTAACGCCCGCCGGACTAAACGTTGAGAACCATGCTTGCTAATCGGTTTGATGCCAATTCCCGCATCTAGAGGAATTTGCTTTTTACCGTGTTCGGGAGTAGCGGGGATCAGTTCTTCGTTAAGCAATTTAATTAAGCGATCGCCGATTTCGCTACCTTGTTTCCACTCAATTCCTAAATAAATATCTTCGGTATTTTCGCGATAAATAATTACATCTAATTTTTCCGGGTATCTGTGAGGTGATGGCGTACCGGGATAATACTGACAAGGACGCACGCAGGAATACAAATCGTTAATTTGCCTTAAGGCTACGTTTAGCGACCGAATCCCGCCGCCTACGGGTGTCGTTAGAGGGCCTTTGATGGCAATGCCGTACTCTTTAATTGCTTTGAGCGTATCTTCTGGTAAATATTGATAAGTGCCGTATTGTTCGCAGGCTTCGTCTCCGGCATAGACTTTAAACCAACTAATTTCTCGTATGCCTTGGTAGGCTTTTGCTACCGCTTTGTCGATTACTTTTTGACTTGCGGGCCAAATATCAACTCCCGTACCATCGCCGCGAATAAAAGGAATAATCGGGTTGTCTGGAACTATTGGTTCGCCGCGATCGAAAGTAACTTGAGAACCTGTAGTCGGAGGAGCGATCTTTTCGTACATTCCTGGGGAAACTCCTATTAATTAAATTAGCAATTGTCAGAGGGGGGTTAATGTCTTAATTTGCCTCAGTTACAGGCATACCACTTTTAGTAAAGGGTATGGCTTGCACTCAAAGGAAAACCATACAGCACTTTAGCCAATTAATTATGTTTTTTTTAAACGCTTTAGCTGCCAGGGCGAACAATTGTTTTTAAATAATTGTGCGGAAGTTGCTCGATTAATCGGTGCAGTGCGATCGCACGCTCTTTCACTGTTAAATTAGAAATTGCCCTTACACCCCGTCCATCTCAGTAAAGAGTATGACTAATTCTCCCACCGCTTCCCATCAACAAAGCGACGTTTTTTCTGCTCTTTGCTTGCAGTTAACTACTGGTTCAGAAAAATTACAGCAGCAAGCAATCCTCCAACTAGCTAATTTTGGCAATGATGGCGAAAAAGCCTTGATGGAGTTTTTGCAGCAACGCCAAACCCATTTTCCTACCTTCGTTGATGGCACAGCTTACCAAATTCTCAGTCAAAGCGACTCTCAACTAGCAAAAGAATTTCTCCAAGCTAATTTTCCTGATGGTATTGTCCCGCTTAAATCTGAGCGCAATATTGACTATACTCAACTGCAAAAATTGCTCGTAAATCAAGACTTTCAAGCTGCGGACAGCCTAACTTTGCGTTTGCTGTGTCAACTAGCAGGAGTTGCCGCTATCCAAAGAAAATGGCTGTATTTTACAGAAGTTGATAATTTCCCGATTGTTGATTTGCAGACTATTAATACTTTGTGGCTGGTTTTTTCTGAAGGTAAGTTTGGTTTTTCCGTCCAGCGCGAGCTTTGGCTGTCGGTTGGTAAAAACTGGGAAAAACTATGGGTACAAATTGGCTGGAAAAATGGCAATAACTGGACTCGTTACCCAGATGAATTTACCTGGAATCTTACTGCTCCCAAAGGTCATTTACCTTTATCTAATCAACTGCGCGGTGTGAGGACAATTTCTGCGTTGCTATCTCATCGGGCTTGGGAGCGTCAAGCAAGTAAAGACAATTAAACTTTGCGTAAAAAAATTACAATCTATCAGCCGAGTACAATTTTTTACTCAGTAGCTTTAATTAAGCTGTTTGGCTGCCAAAATCAAGATATATAAAGCTTTTCCTCGCTTTGAACTCGCAAATAGCCAAAAAAATTCAAGTCTAGCTCGACAATTATTGAATAATTTATACGAACAATGTTCATCTTGATTCAATTTAGGGAATCTTAAGAACAATAGATTGGCTGCAAAGATGAGTCTAGATCGAATACACATTGTTTGGCACGTGTCAAGGTAGGAATAAGTGATGGTAGAACCTGGAAAAAGGCTAGTTGGTCGATTAGTCAATTCGGGAAGTGCGATGGGGGAGCAAGAAGAACAAAGACTTAAAGCTTTGTCAGAGTTTGGCTTGCTGCAAGCACAAACTATCCCAGTTTTTGAAGAAGCAACTCAAACGGCGGCGGAATTATTAGATGCGCCAATTTGTATATTGGGATTTTTAGATCGTCGCCGCCACTTATTCAAGTCCGCCGTAGGGTTATCGCGGTTGGGATTGATGAACAAAATTGCTCAAGAGCGCCAGCTAGTAAGAGAAGAATCGTTTTGCAACTATGTAGTAGAATGCCATCAAGTTTTGGCGCTCGACGATACGCTATTAGCTCCAGATTTTGTCCAAAAGATTTTAGTACAGCAGTACGGCATTCGCGCTTACTTGGGAGTACCATTAATCGATACTCAGGGCAACTGCTTGGGTGCGATCGAAATTATGGAGCAGTCACCGCGAGTCTTCACCCATAAAGATATCCAAAGCTTAGAAATTATTGCCCGTTGGAGTATGAGCGAGTTTGAGCGTCAATGGTTGCTCAATACCAAGTCTAGTGAAGAAACTCTAAGCCACCATCATACTAATTCATCCTCTGAATCTATCATCCTGCCGCCGGGTCAAAATATACTTGCACAATCAATTTTAGATAAAGTAAAAGCCAACGCCCAATCACAGAAAAATTTTCTGTCTACTCCTCAAAAAAACCTGGTTTTTCCAGGAGATTTTGTCACAGAAACGCTTAATGTCAAACTCGAACTTTTAGAGCAGCTAATCCAAGAACTCCGCACCCCGCTAACATCAATACTAGGTATGGCGACGGTCTTGAGTCGGGAAATTTACGGGCCGCTCATGAGCAAACAAAAAGAATATCTAGAGATTATTCAAAAAAGCGGTAGGTACTTATTATCGCTAGTTAATGAAATTTCCGAACTTGGCACGATCGCTAATAAAATTGAAGACCTGGATCTGGCAACAGTAGATATTGAAATGCTCTGTCAGCAAGTCGCTCATAGCTTAGAAGACGGAGCAAAACGACGGGAACAACAAATTCGCGTATCTGTAGAACGCGATCGCACTCGCGCTTGGGTTCTAGATAAAGAAAAAATTCGTCACTTACTGTATCACTTGCTGTTTAGCGTTATTCAATCGGCGACTACCGGGAGCATTATTCGCGTCCATGTATTTAGCTCTACCGATAGTAAAAAAGTTGCTGTTTCCGTTTCCCATCCCTGGCTAGGAGATGGTTTAATCGATGTTGAACCTATTCTGGCCCGATTGCCTGTAAATAAAAATTCTCCACTTCCAGCAACCGACGACGATCCCGCGATCGCTCATTCAAGCCCACACTTATTAGCGCCACAATATGAAGATTTAGCACTAACGACTGAGGGCGATCGCGCTAAATTGGCAAATGGGGATAGTCTAAATTCAGAATTTATAGCCCAAAATGATAGTCAGATCGCCAAGCAATTACTTTCTCTTAGCGAACTGCGGCTGTCTCTAAGCTATTATTTGGCGCAGTTGCATGGTGGGGAGATATCTATTGAATTGACACCGGATGCTGGCTATCGCTATCTACTGAGTTTGCCCAACTTGAAAGAACCAAATCATAATTCCTAGCTACTAATTCTTATTTTTGAGGATAATAAACTTCAGCACTGTCTCAATAGCTTTGAAGCCAACGCCGGATTTAGCGTAAATTAAATACACCGATCCATTGGGTTAGTCTGAGCTTTTCTTATTTATGAATTTAATTTGGCAACAGTTTACTCTAGGCAACTTGCAACTACAAAAGTGGCAAAATGCCAGCTACTTGCATCGTCTTGTTGGACTACTACGCAACTGGAGACAAAGTAGCTGGTTGATGCAATGGTCTGAACCCTTGGGGGCATTATTAGTTAGTTTGATATTTGGACTTGCACCTTTTGTCTCTAACGATCTAGTAAAAGTATTGCTGTTTGCCTGTGCTAGTTTTTGGATACTCCTAACGGTAGCAGACGATGCCAAAACCAAAGCTACACCGATTCACTGGTTAGTATTGCTATATTGGGCAATTGCTACGGTAGCAACGGCTTTATCTCCCGTTAAAGCTGATGCTTTGGCGGGTTTGATGAAGCTCACTTCTTATTTATTACTATTTGTTTTAGCAGCGCGGGTAATGCGACAGCCTCGGCTGCGTTCGATAATAATTGGCGTGTACCTCCATGCTGCTTTAATTGTAAGCGTGTACGGAGTACAACAATGGTTTGATAAAGTAGAACCCCTAGCAACTTGGAACGATCCGACTTCAACTCAAGCGACAGCAACGCGGGTTTATAGTTACTTAGGCAATCCTAATTTACTTGCTGGCTACTTATTACCTGCATTGATTTTAAGTTTAGTTGCGGTATTTGCTTGGCAAAGGAAAACGGCGAAAGCTTTGGCTATAACTATGTTTTTGGTTAATGCGGCGTGTTTAGCTTTTACTGGTAGTCGTGGCGGTTGGATTGCCACAGTAGTTGCGATTGTAGCGGTAGTAATTTTGCTACGTTATTGGTGGGCGGAGTATTTACCGCGCTTTTGGCGCAAATGGGGGATACCGATTTTTATTGGTAGTTTGGCAGTATTGTTGTTAGCCGCCGTAGTTTTAAGCGAATCCTTGCGCGATCGCGTTTTAACAATTTTTGCGGGTAGAGGCGATAGTAGCAATAATTTCCGCCAAAATGTATGGGCGGCGGTAATTGAGATGATTCGCGATCGCCCAATTTTAGGTATAGGCCCTGGTAACAATGCTTTTAATAAAATCTATCCTCTCTACCAGCGTCCCCGGTTTACGGCTTTGAGTGCTTACTCGGTATTGCTAGAAATTGCTGTAGAAACGGGTTTTGTTGGTTTGGCTTGTTTTTTATGGTTATTAGTAGTTACTTTAAATCAAGGGTGGGTGCAACTAACGCGGCTGCGCCAAACTAGAAATCGTGAAGGCTTTTGGTTAGTTGGGGCGATCGCAATTATTTTCGGGATGCTGACTCATGGCGCTGTAGATACGGTTTGGTATCGCCCAGAAATTAATACAGTTTGGTGGTTAACTGTGGCGTTAATTGCTAGTTTTTATCCTTCCACGCCTGGGCGATCGCTTAACGAATCTAATTTATTGAGTGAAAGACTTAGCTCTTAGATAAATTTAATCAACTATGCCAATAATTAATCAGTCTCAATCCTGAGAATAGTTGCACCAGTAGTAACCCAATAATTGAAACATTTAAAGTTAGGTGAACGGGGGTTGCCCAACGGCGGCGGCGGAAGCGTAAAATAATTGTGGCGCTAGTCGTGAGTAAAACTACAAGTGCGATCGCACTTAAGCTATGAGTAACACCTGTAACTAATTTGAAAGTAAATGCTTCTATCAGCCACACGATTGTAGTTAGCGAAAGTAAGCCGATCCCTAGATATTTGTGGACTTTCTGTAGATGGAAAGTTTGCATGACATCCAGCCCACTTTTACCTAGCCTAGCGTTGCGGTAGCGCCACCCGTAAGTTGCTGCAACTATTGCTAAACCTACAACTACTATTCCACTTACAGGATGCAGCCACAAAAACCAATTTGAATCCACAACTACAATCCAAATGTAAATATTTTTACTTTAACTTATTCTTTTTCGTACATTTGCTTGTGTTTGGCGAGTAACTGGAGGTATTTAGGATTTGTTTTTGCTTCCATCCACTTAACTTTAAATATTGCCGCCGATTCTGCTTTAATTGGATCTACTTCATTAGGTAAAATCTCTTGTCTTGCTGCCCTGACTGCGGCTTTCGTGACTTCTTTTTGAGGATTTTGCTTGTATTTTCTGCCGCTTTTATGATTTGCATACCTGCGCGATCGCGTATAACCCATTTGAATAAATTTCCGCGCCATATCCGCACCCACAAAATCATCTTTAGCGAGATATTCTAAAAACAGTTCATAGATTTTTTCGCTCGATTGCTTGGCAATTTCGGGATTTTTAAATCGCCAATAAGGGAGAATTTCTGACTTGTAAGGTTCAACTAAAAGTACGCCCTGTTCGCCTTTACCAACTCGGTAAAGCTCCGGGCGATCGCGAAAATTAATAGTCTTAAAATCTAGAGAATAATCAAAAGGTAGCATTTATAAAAATTAGAGACGTTGATCAACGTCTCTAGATGGCAAGGAAATAACTATTTTTTACCAGTAACTTTATCCGTTACTTTTTCTACACCCTCTACAGCTTTTTCGATGATGTTTTCGCCAGGATTTTCTTTTCTGTACTCTTTTAAGTTTTCCGCAAAAACTTTATCTGGATCTTTCTCCGCTTCTAATTGTTCTTCATAAGCTTGTTCGCGATCGCTTACCGATTGACTATCTAAGTTTTCCTGAGAAGAAGTTGTGGGCGTTGCGGCAAAACTTGGCTGACTGCTTACAGCAAAGCTAGAAAAACTAACAAAACCAACTAGCAAAATTACGAGAAGTTTCCGTAAAAAAGTTGTTAAAAGTTGCTGCATAAAAGACTACTCCTTGTTTTACTCAATTTATTAGGCGTAATTAGTGCGTGTAAGCACTTAGAACCCAGTTATTAAATTCAAACTACGCAACAAGTGCTACCCACGCCTACTATCCAAAGGTACATTCGCTTTATTGGTAGTTGTAGCAAAGCTACAACTACCAATTATTCAACCTTAAGCATCATCTAAAGCAGCAATACCAGGAAGTTCTTTACCTTCTAGCAACTCTAAACTAGCACCGCCACCAGTAGAAATATGGCTCATTTGGTCAGCAAGACCTACTTTTTCTACCGCCGCTACCGAGTCACCACCACCAATAATAGTCGCCGCGCCCTTTTTGGTAAGATCGGCTAAAGAATAGGCGATCGCTTCTGTACCTTTAGCGAATTTATCAAACTCAAATACGCCCATCGGGCCATTCCAAATCACGCTTTGGCAATCTGCTAAAGCCTCTTGAAATGTTTTAACTGAGTCCGGCCCAATATCTAAACCCATGCCATCATCGGGAATATTGTCAATGCTAACTGTTTGAGCATTCGCATCGGCAGCAAATTTATCGGCGACAACTACATCTGTGGGTAATAGTAAAGCCACGCCGCGCTCTTTTGCTTTGGCTTCTAAAGATTTTGCTAGTTCTAACTTATCTTCTTCTACCAAAGACTTACCGACACTGATTCCCCGCGCCTTGTAAAAGGTAAAAATCATTCCTCCACCGAGGAGCAATTTGTCACACTTATCAATTAAGGTTTCAATTACGCCAATTTTACTAGAAACTTTAGAACCGCCAATAATTGCCGCTAGAGGACGCTGAGGATTCTCAATCGCGTTTTGCAAGTACTGCAACTCTTTTTCGATCAAGTAGCCAGCAACAGAAGGACTCAGGTAGTGAGTTACGCCTTCAGTGGAAGCATGGGCGCGGTGTGCTGTCCCAAAAGCGTCATTTACATACACATCAGCATTTGCTGCTAATTGTTTAGCAAATTCGGGATCGTTTTTTTCTTCTTCGGGGTGGAAGCGGACGTTTTCTAGCAATAAAACTTGACCATTTTGCATTGCTGCAACTTTGGTTGTAACTTCTTCGCCGATACAGTCATCGCATTTAATTACTTCAGTACCGAGTAATTCAGATAAACGTTTAGCTACAGGAGTCAAGCGCAATTTATCCGTTACACCTTTGGGACGACCGAAGTGACTTGCTAAAATTGTTTTAGCGCCCTTCTGCATTAAATCCTGAATCGTCGGTAGGGCGGCTCGAATCCGAGTATCATCAGTAATGTTGCCTTGGTCATCTAAAGGCACGTTAAAATCTACTCGGACAAGGGCGCGTTTGCCAGATAAATCGGCAGATGACAAATTTGCTAAAGTTTTTTTGGACACGGGGTTAATCTCCTAACGGCGTTTGTATCGGTATTCAAATGTTTAGCACCGTCCACATTTTACCGGAGTGAGGTATCGTAGGTATCTACTGATGTTTAAGACTGTTTTATTTCCTATCGATCGCAGCCGAGAAACTCAAGAAGCGGCGGAAGTTGTTGTTAATGTCGTTCAGCAGTATGGTAGTCGTTTGGTGCTGCTATCTGTAGTCGAATCTCCAAGCGTTGAAGGGGCGGGCGAAGTCATGTCTTCTCCCGAAGCTGTAGCGCAGTTGTTGCAGGATGCTCAAGCTTTGTTTAGCCAGCAGGGGATAGAGGCGGAGGTTTTAGAAAAAGAAGGGCTACCAGCTTTTACAATTTGCGATGTCGCCGACGAAGTGGGGGCAAACTTAATTGTAATGGGTTGTCGCGGGCTAGGATTGACTGAAGATGGCGTTTCTGAAAGCGTAACAAATCGCGTGATTAATCTTTCTCCTTGTCCGGTTCTAGTAGTGCCTTAAAGAGACAAGGGGACAAGGGGAAAACAAGTAATCCTCCCCCTCTCCGTACCGTGCTAGTAGTGCCTTAAAAACAGTTAAAAGACAAGGGGACAAGGAGAAAACACCAATTCTCCCCCTCTCCCCATC
>JAPJOW010000041.1:18078-23485 GCA_030826005.1 Aliterella sp. RAGGC_92 | reverse complement strand
GCAAACAGATTTTACACCGCAAAAGTGGGAAAAGTTTTCTTTTGGTCGTCAGTGGTTTTGGCCAGAAGAAGCACCAGAAATTAGCACCGATGTTTTGCAATCAGAGCAATTACTCGATAAAGCAGGTAAAAGTAGTCAAATTGTCCCCGTCGCTAAAGATGTACCATTTCCCACGAGTTACAGAGTAGACGCGCAAGTTACAGATGTCTCGAATCTATCTGTTGCTAACTCGCAGACATTTACAGTATTACCGAGCGACAAATTAATTGGTTTGCAAAACGATTTTGTCGCCGAAGCTGGTAAACCTTTCCCCGTGCAAGTAATTGTCACCGATAGCGCCGGAAAAGTATTAACGGGAGAATCTGTAAGTTTAGAATTGCAGCAAATTATTTATAGTAGCGTCACTCAAGTTATAGAAGGCAGCCAAACGCCTAAAAATCAAGTTGAGTACAAAAGTGTTGAAAAAACCGAAATAAGGTCAACGCAGACACCGAAAACCGTCTCTCTAACGCCTTCTGAATCGGGTTCTTACCGTATTCGAGCTAATTTTACCAATGCTAGTGAGATAACAGCAACAGATACGCAGATATGGGTAGCTGGCGATAGTCCGGTAGATTGGGGAAATAGATATCGCAACAATCGTTTAGAAGTTCGGTTAGATAAAGATACTTATAAGCCTGGTGAAACTGCAACAGTTTTAATTCAATCGCCTTATCCACAAGGAGAATTGCATTTTGCAATTATTCGCCACAACTTTATTGAGCGTCGGATAGTACAAGTTAAAGGTGCAGCGCCACAAATTCAATTTCAAGTTACCGCAGATATGCTCCCAAATGCGGCGGTGGAAGCGGTTTTAGTTCGTCAAGGCGAACCTATAGCGCAAGTAGAACCCGGAAAACTAGATAAATTAGTCAGAGTTGGGTTTGCACCGTTTAGGACGAATTTGGATGATAAATATTTAAACGTGCAAGCAAAGGCGACTAATCAAACCTTGCAACCTGGCACAGAACAAACCCTACAGCTAGAAATGAAAGATAGGGAAAATAACCCCATCCAAGGACAATTTACCGTCATGGTGGTAAACGAAGCTGTATTGCAACTAAGCGGTTACAGAGTCCCGGATTTAGTATCAACAGTATATGCAGAACAACCAATTTCGACAAGATTTGCCGATAATCGTCCAGATGTAGTTTTGCAACCCCTTTCATCGCCATTACAAAAAGGTTGGGGTTATGGTGGCGGTTTTTCTAACGGTGCTGCAAATACCCGCATTAGAAAAGACTTTCAAGCTTTGGCTTACTATAACGGTTCCGTTAAAACTGACGCAAAAGGTCAAGCAAATATAACTTTTAAACTACCCGATAATTTAACCACTTGGCGAGTAATGGTAGTTGCAACCGATGGAAATCTGCACTTTGGCAACGGTGAAACAACTTTTATAACAACCAAACCTTTGCTAACTAATCCAGTATTACCGCAATTTGTCCGTCCAGGCGATCGCTTTGAAGGTGGTTTATCGGTTACAAACAATACAGGACAATCTGCAAACCTGGCTATAAATGGCAATCTTACCGGGGGTGTTGGGTTTGAGAATAATTCTGGTAATCAAAATATTGCTTCAGAATCGGGTACTCGCGCTTACCGTTTCCCAATGGTGGCAAATACGATAGGGAATACGCAAGTCCAATTTACAACGCAATTAAACAATGAAACCGATGCTTTTAATGTGCCTTTAGAAGTGAAGTTATTGCCAGTTACAGAACAAGTTGTAGAAACTGGAGTAACCGATAAACAAGTAAAAATTCCGCTAAATATAGATAAAAATGTTGTTAACGATACGGGAGGCTTAGAGATTTCTGTTGCAAGTACGCTAATTGCTCAAATAACCGCACCTGTAAAACAAGTTATGGCTGAGGAATTACCATTTTTAGAACCTGTGGCAAGTAAACTTGCGATCGCATCTAACTTGACATATTTAAGCCAAACTTACAACCAAAAACTTGTAGACTTTAACCCCCAACAGCAAGCAACCCAAGCAATAGCTGTATTACAAACTCTCCAAAAACCCGACGGTGGTTTTGCTGCTTTCCCCAATCAAGAACTTTCCGATCCTTTTGTTTCAGCTTACGCAGCGCAAAGTTTGGCGCAAGCTGTAGAGGTGGGAATCCCAGTAAATGCAGCAATGATTAATCGTTTAAATGGTTATTTAGCTAAACTCCTAGCTAATCCCGGACAATACGATTATTGCAAACAACAATTATGCAAAAATCAACTGCGTTTAGAAGCTTTGATAGCTTTAAACAATAAACGGACGGACTTTTTAGCCGATATCTACGAATATAGAAGCAAATTTGACTATGTTACCCAAATAAAACTAGCGCGTTATCTTTCTGGGTTTCCCCAATGGCGAGACGAATTTAAGGTACTATTTGACCAACTCCAAGAAACAGTTTCCCAAACCGGACGCAACGCCACCGTTAACTTACCTTCTAGTTGGAAGTGGCTAGACTCACCTACCACCGCTCAGGCGCAAATATTGCGTCTATTTGTCGCTCAAAAAAGCTCTCCAGAGGTGCTAGATCGAGTATTACAGGGACTTTTGAGCCTGCGACGAGAGGGAACTTGGTCAACGACTTACGACAACGCCGAAGCTCTAACAGCACTGGTAGAATACAGCCAAATTCAAGTACAACCCCAAAACTTGAAAGCTACAGTACAACTAGCAAACAAGCAATTAGGACAAGCGCAACTTACAAAAGATCGCCTTAGCTTAAACCTGCAAGTACCAATAGCTAAATTACCGCGTGGAAAACACGATTTATTGCTCAAAAAATCCGGTAAAGGCTTATTACATTACTTAGTTGCTTACCGCTATCGCCTCCAAGGGAATCAAAGTGGCGCTTTAAATGGTTTGCGCGTAGTAAGAGAAATAAGAGCCGCCAATAACAATCAAGTATTGCGCCGCTTTGGACTATACGATACTAAAGAGCCACTAAAAGTCAGCACCGGACAAGTATTTGATATTGGCTTAGAAATTACTACCGACCATCCAGTAAATAATATAGTCATAACTGACCCCATCCCCGCCGGATTTGAAGCTGTAGATACAAGCTTTCAAACTGCTACCCCCTACTTTCAAGCAGGACAAGATAGTTGGGAAATTGACTATAAAAATATTTATAGCGATCGCATTGTGGCATATAGCGACTCTTACAATGCTGGAGTGTATACCCTGCATTACTTAGTCCGTTCTGTAACTCCCGGTACATTTATCTATCCTGGCGCAGAAGTACATTTACAATACGCACCAGAAGAATTTGGGCGATCGGCTGGTTCTACACTGCAAATAGTGAGTAATTAAAACTATAAGATTATGACTGCTGCAATAGATCGATTACTTACCCTAAATGAGTTTTTAGAGTTGCCTGAAACTCAACCAGCAAACGAATTTATTGCCGGACGCATCTATCAAAAACCTATGCTTCAAGGCAAACATTCCCGGCTGCAACTCAAACTTTGCACTGCTATAAATCAAGTAACCGAAGAACAACAAATTGTTTTAGCTTTCCCCGAATTGCGGTGTAGTTTTGGCAATCGTTCCCTTGTCCCCGATGTAACAGTATTTTCTTGGGATCGAATACCCTTTGACAGCAATGGAGAAATTGGCAATGCGTCTAAAATCTATCCCGATTGGGTTATAGAAATTCTTTCACCCGACCAAAACGCGACTAAAGTTATTAGTAATATATTGCACTGTCTAAAATACGGTACTCAATTAGGATGGTTTATCGATCCAAGTGAAAAAATAGCGATCGCATTTCTTCCAAAACAACAGCCTGTAGAGCTTACAGGACAAGACGTACTACCTATTCCAGTACTTATAAATTTGCAATTAACCGTCAATCAAATATTTGGCTGGCTTACACCCGGAAAAAAATAAAACCTCAAAGAGAATAACGTTAAGGTTATTAAAGACCTTTTTCCCTGTAGCCTAGTGAATTTTCCTGTTCTAGTCAAAGCTTTTATTGCCGTATTTGTAATTGCCGATGCCTTGGGTAATGCACCTTTATTCCTCGTGCTGACAAAAGGCATGGAAACAGAACAAAGAAATAAAGTAGTTGATAAAGCTAGTGTAGTAGCAACGGCGGTATTACTGGCTTTTGCCTTTGCTGGACAAGCTATTTTAGATTATTTACATATCAGTATTGGCTCATTGGAAGTAGCTGGAGGATTATTATTACTGTTAATCGCTCTGCAAATGCTTAATGGAGAAATAGATACTCCTATTATCGAACAAGAGCGGGATGTAGCTATTACTCCCCTAGCTTTTCCTTTATTAGCGGGTCCAGGGACGCTAACTACTGTTATGCTGCTAATGTCTCAATCTCCCGAAGCGAGACTAAGTGTAGTAATTGGGATTGTGGCGGCGATGGTGGTAACTTGGTTTATTGTCCGCCAAGCAAGCCGCATTGATAAATTTATTGGTGCAGAAGGCGCAATCATCGTTACTCAATTACTCGGCTTTTTATTAGCGGCTTTGGCGGTGGAAATTGGTAGCGAGGGAATAAAAAAACTATTTTCTCTAAACTAATCGATATTCAACTTAAGGATGAGGAAGTTAAACATCTAGGTTTCTAAGCTGATTGATGTAAAAATCAATGGACTAAACATGGCTAGTAAAGCAGATTCTAAGCAAGATACACCTACAGATAATCAAAACTTAGACTCACTTTTAGAATTGTTGCAAGGTGACTTAAGTTCTATAGATCCGGCGGCGGGTTTGGAAACAGTAGACGAATGGTATGGTGTTCTCCACAAGTCCAAAGATAAAGACAGCAAAGAGCTTGCAGATAGTCTTAAAGAACTCAAGCAGTTACTTAAAGGCGGTAAAGCATCGGGACATGAGATTGGGGAAGCTTTAATTCATGTAGGCGATCGCACAATGGATATCGCCGCCGATAGCGACAAAGAAACTAAAGCAACTTTGCAAAAACTCGGCAAGCAATTAGCTAAAATTGGTAACTCTTTAGGCAAAGCTGAAGACCAAGAAAACATCGACAGCATCAATACTTTAACCGAAACTCTAGACGAAGACTTGGAATCTGTGGATACAAATGTAGCTACAGGCGCGATCGACCAGTGGTATGCGATATTACATAAATCCGACGATAAGCACTCTCAAAAAATTGCCGACAACCTCAAAAAACTCAAGCAAGCGCTCTCTGGCAAAAGCAAGAAGACCGATCTAGGCGAAGTTTTGGCGGAACTCGGCGAACAAACAGTAGAAGCGGCGGCAGAAGCTCCTAGAGGCATTAAAGGTGCGGTACAACGTTTAGGTAAGCGGTTAACTAAAATTAGCAAAGCGATCGAGTAACTTTATAATTTAATGCCATAACCTTTGTAGGGG
>JAPJOW010000041.1:0-17978 GCA_030826005.1 Aliterella sp. RAGGC_92 | reverse complement strand
ACAATTTTCCATCGCTGTTGTAAATAACTCAAATTAGGCGCTCGATCGCCATAACGCCAACCCACGTAAGCAAGGCAAATCTCCTCAATTACTTCCGCCGTAGTAACTGCATGACGCTGATAAGCTCCTTGGGCATACTCTAACGGCGTTTGCGCTGGGTGTTTAAAGTCGCCTTTTTGTGCCGTCCAATTCAGCATTTGTTGATAAAGTCTTTCCATTGGCGGTAACGCCGCTAACTTGCGATGTTTGAGCCACTTTCCCCACTGTCCAAAACCCAGCCAACAGACAAAACCTAAGCCCGTAGCAATAATTAACCCCGTTAAAGTACCCAGCCAACCTTTGGCAAATAAACCAATAAGACTTGCGATCGCATTTCCTAACCATAAAAATACATTATTGAGCAATCCGGTAATTGGCGAAGGCAACCATCCCGCTACCCACTGCCAAAACTTGCGTAAAACGCCAAAAGTCTGCGATTCTTCAACAGAAGGGGGAATTAAAGGGTGATTGGGAATGGGATCGAAAGTAAACCAACCATAACGAGGAAAATAAACCTCCGTCATTGCGTAAGCATCGGTATTGCGAACCACGTACAAGCCTGTAAATGGATTAAACTCTCCCGGACTAAAGCCCGCTACTAGCCGCGCCGGAATCCCAATTGAGCGCAACATAATAGTTAAAGTTGTCGAAAATTGGTCGGGATAACCACCAAGATTTTTAAATAAAAATGCTTCCACCAAGTCCTCATTTTCAGCAAGTAATGGCAACCCTAAAGGATTGTTAGGAATGGTGTAACGCTGTTTGAGATATTGAGCTAAATATAAAGTTTTTTCATAAGCAGATGTTAAAGGTTTACTCGACTTGGCTACTCGTTCTTGGTTATAGTTAGCTAAAATTTCTTCAGTGCGATCGCGGATTTTACCCTTAATCTCTGAAGGGATTTGCAGATAATAGTTTTGAATATTTTTAGGATAGCGATCGCCAGCAAGTTGTAAAGCCGCGCGGTTGCGATAAGGAACTTCCGAAATTACCGTATAACTCATATCTTCCCCCAAGCCAACGGGACTTCTTAGACCTCCTTCTAAATCCACCGCAATTTCTCTAGTAGGAAAGTAAATTTGTTTGGCATAAGCTAAGGCAGGAATTAAATTCGGCAACTGCGAAACTACGGTATAAGTCTGCACTACTTCTTGGGTTTTCCCAAAAATTGGCGGGAGAGGTAAAGATATTTGGTAAGACCAACTAGAACGAGCAATTTTTTGAACTTGCTCGTTGCGGGAGATTTCCCAACCTTTTCCTGTATATTTGTCAAAAGCAAGTACGCGCCAAAACCCTTCGGATTGACTCCGCACGCGCATAACTATTTTTGGCTTGAGTTCTCCGCGCAAATTTTGGTCAATCGTACTATTAAAGCCATAATAAAATGTATCATCTGCTTTTCCACCCTGGCGCTGCGTTCTACCAGTCCCCGTCCCCCCGCTTTGCGTCCCCTCATTCACGTAACCCGGATTGACAATGTTTCTACCGTCAAATTGCCCCTCAAAATCAATAGTTTGACTGACAGGAAACGTCCGTAACTGATAGCCGGGAAACCGAGGTAAAAAGGCAAATATCAATAGTCCCAAGCTGGCAACTATTAAAAATAACTTGCCGCCACGTTTAATATTAGTAAGGGGAATCGGCTTAATTTTTTGTCCCGCGTCTTTTATCCCCAACCGCGAACGATAATCTAAAACTAAAATTGGCAACGCGATCGCTAAAAATAAAACTAAAATCGGTGCAAAAGCTAAAGTTTGACTAACTGTACCCGCAACGCCCAACAAAATTAGCCCAATCACAATCGAGTAGCCCAAATCTTTCCGGCGAGGCACATCGAAGCTGTGGAATACTTGAATTTGAATTAAAAATTCTGCCAAAACTAACCGCGTATCGTTCAGTTGACCTAAAAGCTTGCCAAAAAATGCCACCATTGCCACCAGCATACCAATGGCTATACAAAACTTGAGAGCTATATTGCGACGGCGGCGACCATACCAACTCCACGTTGCGGCGATCGTACTTAAAGGGATAGCCCACAAGCTACTTTGAGTTCCCCCCGCAATATCAACAGCAACAATTCCCACGATTACTAATGCTTGTACTAATACTCGTAATAATATTGAATCTTCTGCCTCTATTAGCGTGGTTTGGGGCAATTTATTTTGATTGGCAAGTAATCGCATTTTTTAGGACTTAGTTATGCGCTTCGATGATGGCATACAATTGATAATTTGCCACTAATACTACTCCCGCACAGACTGAGGAGTTAAATTAGCCATCCCTATTTATGAACTTAGAACGCCAAATTCAATTATTAATAGATGATGCGCCTAAGGATGGTGTCACGCCGAACCTGATTAAAGCGATCGCCCCAGGCTTGAAGCAATTAGCCGCAAATCTACGTCACGAGCAGTATTACATTATTCAAAGTTTAGACGCAGATTGGTTAGTAACAACTATCACTAATTCCAAGTTGGAAAAGCGGGTAATCTACGCTTTTCCTACTCTCCAAGATAGTTTTGCTAATAGTAGCGCTGAAGATGCGGCACAATTAATTGCTTTACCTATTCCCGTTACGCATATTTTGTTTCAGTTAGTAGCTTTAGAAACCGTCGATAGTATTATCTTTTTGGAAAACCCCGGAGTAGCTAATGCAGGGTATGAAGTTAAGCGTCAAGATATCCAAAAATTAATTCAAACTCAAATTAAACCAAATTTTAACCAAATACCCCCCGATATTGCCTAAATTAATACATCCGACTTAAAACATAGTCTGCCATATCTATTAAGGCTTGTTTTGATAAAGAAGCAGGTAAATCAGCTAGATGTTCTACCGCTAAATGGGCGTGATGGGCGGCTAAACTACGCGCTCTTTCTATGCCATTACTATCAGTAATTAAAGCGATCGCACTTTCCAAGTCTCCAGGTTTAGAAAACTGACGCTCAATTAATTCTTCCAAGTAAGGCTTTTCTTCCAAAGCGTACAAAACAGGGGCGGTCAAATTACCACTGCTAATATCTGCAAGCGCAGGTTTACCTAGGGTGCTAGTCGAGCCTGTAAAATCTAAAATATCATCAACGATTTGAAACGCCAGCCCCCAATGACGACCGTAACCGTATAAATGCTCGGCTGTTTCTCTAGATACATCGCTCAATAAACCCGCCGCTTTAGCACTATTGGCAATTAAAGAGGCGGTTTTGTAATAACTTTTTTCTAAATAGGCTTCTATGGTTACTTCGGGGTCAAACTGCGACATTCCTTGCTGAATTTCTCCAGTGGCAAAATTCATAATCACTTCCGACAGCAGTTTTACTACTTCCAAATTGTCCAAATTAGCAAGATACCAAGAAGATTGAGCAAATAAAAAGTCTCCCGCCAGCAAAGCTACGCCATTACCAAATAAACTATTTACTGTCGGTACGCCACGCCGGATTTCCGCTTCATCTACAACATCATCGTGTACCAAGCTTGCGGTATGAATCATCTCTGTAATCTCCGCTAGTCGGCGGTGTCGCTCAGTAATTTCGTCTTCTAGCATGGTTGCCCGCGATACCAGTAAAACGATCGCCGGACGCACCCGCTTTCCCCCGGCGGCAAACAAGTGTTTCGCTGCTTCAAAGAAAATTGGGTGATGAGTACCGACTAACTTAATTAGATTCTCTGATAGCAAACGCAGGTCTGCTTCCACTGGAGAAAAGAGAGAAGTTGCTGAGGTCATAGATGAGCCGACTCTGAGTTTATTTACGAAAATTTACATAATCTATACTTATTTTAAGCTAACCGTCGGCAACGGGGAAGTTCGATTTGATGCTAATTTTTGAGCAAGGCAGATTTATGGTTAACTTTTACGCGATCGCGCGCGATAGGTTTTTTAATAGTTGTTGGCATTAAGTTAATTGAGCTTGGATTTGAAGCGATCGTTAAGCTTGTTTGGCTGTTAGAGGTAAAACTATAGCAAAATCTTGTAGATTTTTGTCTCAAAGCAAGTAGTTCTTAAGAAATTATAAGTTTTTATGTTAAGCTAAATGATAGAAATTTAAGCATAGCAACTACTCGATTGAGTTGATTGCTTCCCAAGCCCACAATTGCTTACGTCTTAAACTTTTAGCTAATAAAACATTAAATTGTACGACAAATAAGTACAACTTACTTAATCTTTCTTTTTGACTGCAAAGCGCTTTGCTCAAAAATGCCTAAACTCTTTTGCAGTGGCATCAACTAACAATTGCTTTTCTAGTTGGATATGATTTACGGCAATACAGCTTTACTAATTCCTTTTTTGGCGACGGGCTACTTATTAACGATCTATTTATTATTAGGCTTGGCACAACGCCAGGTAAAAAAGGTAGAGGGTGGAAAGTAGTATTAACTCTAATAGCGATCTCAACTTCGCCTGATTAAGTCAAAGATACCTTTTCTACAATTGGCGTAGAACCCAATAGTAACTGGGCAGAGCGCGCAAAGCTTTGCGGACAACCACTAACATAAAAGCGCGTGGAAAATGGGGGTATACCTGTATTTGTTAAGCCAAGTAAATCGAGTTGTTGAGTTGCCGTAGCTACAACATGAATGGCTGGATCGAGCAACTTTACTGTAGGTGGTAATAGCAAACGCAAGATCGGTTCTAAATGAGGATAATGAGTGCAACCGTAAACTAGAGTATCAATTTTTTGCGCTAATAATGGTGCTAAATATTGCTGGGCTACTTGAGTTGTATAAGGCTCGTGGATGCGGTTTTGTTCGATTAAAGGTACAAATTCGGGACAAGCTACTTGCCAAACTTCAACCGTAGGATCGACCGCTTGAATTGCTTGCTTGTAAGCATTACTGGCAACAGTAGCAGGAGTCGCAATTACCCCAATTCGACGACCGAGTTTGGCGGCAGCAAACGAGCCTGGTAAAATCGTGCCAACAATAGGAATTGAAAATTCTGCTTGCACGGTTCTTAATACTAAAGCCGAACTGGTATTGCAAGCCATGATGACCATTTTGGCTTGCTGTTGTAACATCCAGTTCATAATTTCCCGGACAAACTCTAAAATTTCTGCGGTGGAACGGCTGCCATAAGGTACTCTGGCAGTATCGCCAAAATAAACAATTGATTCATTGGGCAGCAAACGTGCAACTTGACTGAGTACAGTTAGACCGCCCACCCCGCTATCAAAAATGCCAATACAAGTATTTGCTACGTCAAAAGGTGCGGTCAAGGTGCTGGGAGAAGGAATTTGCGACACTGGCTAAACAATTAAATAAGCTGTAAAAAAGATATTAATTTTGCTGAATGTACTGGAGTATACCGCGAGCGATCGCTTCTGCCATTTGATTTTGATAAGCCGTCGTTCCCAGGCGCGGAGAATCTACTTTGCCTGTAACAAAGCCGACCTCTACTAACACCGAAGGCATGGAACTTTTACGCAGAACGTAGAATCTTGCTTTTCTAACACCGCGATCGCGAACGTCGATACTGCTAAGAACACTGTTATGAATTGCCCGCGCCAAACGCTGACCGCTATCGTAGTAATAAGTCTCTAACCCATTGATATCGCTGCGGTTAGCAGGCATAGAATTAGCATGAATGCTTACAAATAAATTGGCATTTACCCTGTCTGCCATGACAACACGCGGCCCTAGATCGACAAAATAATCGCTATCGCGCGTCATGACTACCTGAATGCCTTTTTGCTCTAAAATTGCCGCAATTTTTTGCGATATTGGCAAAATTACATTTTTTTCTTGCAACCCTCTAATTCCGATTGCACCGGGATCTTTACCTCCATGTCCCGGATCGATAACTACAACTATGCGCTTTTGCCCGACCGTACGCGGTTTTGTTGATGGTACGGGGGTTTTTGGTGGTGGCGTAGTGGGAATAGAAATTACATCCGGCGTTGACGAGGAGGGCGATGCAGGGGGAAATAATGCCCCCGTAGAGCGTTGCAATTGCAATGCCAACAATTCTGGCGAAGGTTGATTTAGCTCTCCTACGCGCACTCCGGCGGCGGGTAGTACTGAAATTAAAACCGTTCGAGGCGTAGGTTGTTGCAAACGCACTCGCAGCAAAGGACTATTTGTAGTTAAGTTCGGTCCTTTGACCGCACGGGCTAATTGAGCATCGGCAAAAGTAATTCGGTATAGTCCCGAAGAACGATCCCAGCCACTTGTATAAGTTAGGCTTTGATCGGTTTTAATTAATAGCTGACTGCCATCGCCGTTAAATTCTACAGATTCGATAGTTGCCACTCCCGGCGCTGGTTGAGCGGAGGAACTGGTTGTACTGGAGACAACCGTACTATTTCTTCTTACTGCACTAATACCGCCTACAGGCAGCACGGTGATACCCCCAAAGCGACTGACCGCAGCTTCCCAGTCAGGGCTATTTTCGTTTACCTGCATCGTCATTCTGACAACTGGTGGCGAAACTTGGACTTGAGAGAGCTTAATATTGCCTACTCCAAACCGATTTACTTTAGTATTAGGGGCAGCGAGGGGCGATAAAGCTGCCCCTCTTAAGTCAACATTAATTTGGTTGCGATCGCGACTGCGATTAACATTAATGCTTGGAGTCCCACCGCCACGCGTGCGGACGAATAAACCATCGGCGGTTACTTGAATATTGTGAACTTGCACAATCGCGGTGGAATTAGCCGCCGTTCTGCCGAAAGATGAATTTTTATTAGGCGGCTCGTCGGTGTTGACAACTGTAAAGATTTTTCGCTGTTCGGGATTGCTTGCTCTCACCGATGCCGGTAGAGGTAAAGAACTGCGACTGGGGGATGGAGTAGGAATCGTCGCCGCCGCCACTTTTTGCGGTGCGGGCAGTTGTACCGTCCACTGGCTAGGCGTTACACCGCGAACTTTGACTTGGTTAGGATCTAACTTGTACCCTGGACTTAATTCAATGGCAATTCGAGTTGTCCGCTCGTCAAATTGACCGACTCGGACGCTACGAATTGCTCCACCGTATTCTTTTTTTACTGTAGAACGTTGTAAAGTCGTCCCCGGTAAATCGATGACTAAGCGAGTTGGATTAAAAATTAGCTTGGCTTTGGGTTGAACGCCGCCATCGGTGTTGATGTGCAAGCGATTTTGGTTAGTATCAAACCGCCAAGAACGCAACTTCGCCGCCTCTGCGGTAGAGGATAGTACAAAAACACTTAAAATACTGGGTAGTAGCCAGTGAAATCTCACAGTTTTTTCTCCTAGTTGTCATTGGTTCTAGCCATTTTTGCCCGGTCAAATATTGACTATTGGCTATGTTTTTACATCACCATTTGCTGCAAGTTTGGGTTAGATACTGATGATTGAGTATAGCTGAGTATCAGTAGTAAATATCGGCACAGTAACTCTTACTTATGTTCTCTATAAAATGAGTCAGTTTACACTAAGATGAGCATCGCAGGTCAACTACATCTTACCTGCCGATATTTTGAGTGCCTCAAGCTCCTAACTTTTCTAAGCGGACGCAAACTAACCCCGGCTTGTTTCCCGAAAACATTATCAATCTACTCGATCTTTGTCCCAAAAGATTCAGTGGCAGGATTTGGTTGCTCGTTTAAGCTAGAAATTGCTTCCTCTGGAGTAGAAGGAAATACAACTCGCAATAGTGGTGGAGCTAAAAAAGTAGTCAAAATGACCATGACAATAATTGCCGCTTCTAAAGGCTTAGAAAGTGCGCCACTAGCAGAACCCACCCCAGCAAATACTAACCCAACTTCCCCTCTAGGAATCATCCCCACGCCGATCGCTAAACGATTAATTTGCGGCTGACCAAATACGGCTAAACCCGTAACTATTTTACCAATTATGGCGATCGCAATTAAAAAGCTGGCAATAATTAAACCCTCTCTATTACTCGGTTCAAACGGATTAAGCACGCTTAAATCCGTCTTCGCGCCGACGCTGACAAAGAAAATCGGCACTAACAAGTCAGCAATAGGACATACTTGCTTTTCGAGTTCTCGGCGCACGTCGGTTTCATCTAAAACCAAGCCCGCCGCAAAAGCGCCTAAAATTGCTTCTAAATGAATTGCTGCTGCCAAATACGCTAATAGAAAAGCAAAGATAAATGCAGGGATAGTTAATCTACCGCGAGTTTTCAGCCGCTCGGAGAGTGCTACAAAAGACTGGTTAAATACTTTTCCCAGCAAAACTGCCCCTAGTAAAAAACTACTGGCGCTGATAATCAAATAAATGACATTACTAACATCAACTTCGCCAGTTTTTGCCAAACTAGCAACGACGGCTAAAACGATGATACCGAGTACGTCATCAATTACCGCCGCCCCCAAAATAATTTGACCTTCCTTAGAAGCTAGTTTGCCTAGTTCCGATAGCACCTTAGAAGTAATGCCAATACTTGTAGCAGTTAAAGCAGCGCCCGCAAAAATCGCTGGTACGGCGCTGACGTGGAACAAAGTCATCAGCCCGATAGTTCCCGCCGCAAAGGGAACAATTACGCCAACAAATGCTACTACTACGGCTTGATAACCAACGGCTAACAGTTCTTTTAAATTTGATTCCAAGCCAATTTCAAATAGCAAAACAATTACTCCAAGTTCTGCTAAAACTGAAATAACTTCACTTTGCGCCTCAAAAGTGGCAGCTACCGCTCCTGGCTCTAAACCTGCGGTGGCTTGCAGAAAGCTTATAATTAGCGAACTAGAACTATCGCCGCCGCCTTCGGGAAATATTAATAAATCCAAAGCCGACACGCCCACTACAACACCGCCAACTAATTCTCCAAGTACTGGTGGTAAGCCAAATCGGTTAGACAGTTCTCCACCAACTTTGCTGGCGAGGTACACCACAACTAAACTTAGCAATACCCCAGCAAGTATCATCGGGCTACTTTCTGATTCGCTTGTTGCAGTAAGTAAAGTCGTCGTCCTGTACCAACTGGGAACAAGCATTAGCAGTGACAAGTCAAATCCAGCAATTGCTTCTATTTCCATTAGCTATCTAAAAATCATCTTTTTTACTGTACAAGAAGATCGCAAGTAAGCCGTGTCATCTAAACTAATTGATGCTACGAGTTTTATAGGCGATAGCGCTAGCGCGCTCGCAGAGCTTCGCACTTTGAAGAAGCATTATTTGAGATGATTGCGATTACGGCACCATATAATCTATGAAACTTTTGTTGATAAATGACTCTCCGGTAAAGAAACTAGGCACTAGAAAAAACTTGCTTCAGTATTTTGTAGTATTACTTTTAGCTGTTAGTTTTCTTGGGATAACTACAGGTAATTCTTTAGCTCAAGATCGAGGAGGGGGACAAAATATATTAATGCGGACTCTAACTGTTAGCGGTCGCGGCGTAGAGACGATTCCCACAACTCTATCGGAGGTTCGTTTGGGAGTTGAAGTCCAAGGAAAAACGGCAACGGCGGCTCAACAAGAAGCCGCTAAACGTTCTAATGCAGTCGTCGCTTTGCTTAAATCTCGTTCGCAAGTTGATAAGCTCGAAACTACAGGTATTAGCCTTAACCCCGTTTACAGTTACAACAACAACACCCAAACATTGACGGGTTACACTGCAACTAATACTGTAGGTTTTCAAATTCCTACCGAAAACATTGGCAATTTATTAGATGAAGCCGTCCGCGTAGGAGCGACTAGAATTGAAGGAATTAGGTTTATAGCTACCGATAGCGCGATCGCCATAGCCGAACAAGCAGCACTAAAAAAAGCAACTCAAAGCGCCCAACAGCAAGCTAATTCGGTTTTAGGAGCGTTGAATTTTACTGCTAAAGAAATTGTTAGCATTCAAATTAACAACGCCGCTCCGCCACAACCCCAGCCTTTGGCTCAGTACGAAGCGGCTAGTCGCGCTAGTGATGCTAAAGTTGCTACGCCCATTGTAGGCGGCGAACAAAAAGTAGAGGCATCGGTTACTTTGCAAATTAGTTATTAGTTGTAAGGAGGAACGGGAGACCGGGAGACCGGGAGACCGGGGGACTATTGATAGTTTGAATCTCTAACTTTTTTATTGGCTTTGGAAAATAAAAAATTTGGAGCGAGACTCAATAACCTGCAAAAGCCGAGAGGAAAATATTTTACTTATATGTATCTACAGGTTTGTCTCCTTGTCTCCCCATCTCTTTGCTCTACATCCCGCCACCGCCACCAAAAGAATTCGCTTCATCTTCGCGTTTAGAACCTAATAGTTCCAATCTTTCTACGAGGATGACTGGCGAAGAACGATTTGTGCCTGTATTGCGATCGCTCCAAGTATCAAACTTTAAAGACCCCTTCACGCCAATTTGCTTTCCTTTACGCACGAAGTCTGCGGCAACTTGGGCAGTTTTATCCCACATTTCTAAGGTAAACCAGTCTGGCTCGTCGCTATTGCGCGACTGACGATTGACAGCTAAGGTCAATTTACATACTACTTTGCCATTCGTTAAATACTTCACATCTGGATCTTTACCTACACGCCCTACTAAATGAACGACATTAAGACTCATATTAATTTATCTACAGTACAGGTGTACTCCATAATCGTGCCTCTAATTGCTAAAAATTGCAAATCCAACTTTTAGCAATAAAAAGCATTACTAAAAATCATTAATTTTCCTACTAGACTCAAAGCACAAGACGTAATAGAATCCAGCACGGTTACTATTTTTGTTTGACATAGAACTTATTAAACTTTGGGGTAGCGAGGCACGTGGGTCTTTTTGGTTTTTTTAATCAGTCTTCCTTCTCTAGGGACATGGGTATCGACCTCGGTACTGCTAATACCCTCGTTTTTGTATCCGGTAAAGGCATAGTCTTGCAAGAGCCGTCAGTAATCGCTATCGACTCCAAAGATAAACAAACTTTAGCTGTAGGAGAAGATGCCAAAAAAATGTTAGGCAGAACTCCTGGTAGCGTCGTTGTCAGTCGTCCGTTGCGTAATGGTGTAATTGCAGACTTTGATACCGCCGAATTAATGCTCAAGCACTTTATTCAACGCGCCAACGGCGGCAGAACGGTTAACCCGCGCATTGTTGTCGGCATTCCAAGCGGCGTTACGGGGGTAGAACAACAAGCCCTCATGAATGCGGCACTGCGGGCGGGAGCAAGAGAAGTTCACGTAGTAGATGAGCCATTAGCGGCGGCAATTGGGGCGGGATTACCCGTAACCGAGCCGATTGGCAACATGATTGTAGATATCGGCGGCGGGACAACAGAAATTGCCGTGCTAAGTTACAACGGCACGGTGGAAAGTGAATCGGTGCGAGTGGCTGGAGATGAGCTAAACGACGCAATTATTCAGTACATGAAAAAGATTCATAATATGGTAATTGGCGAACGTACCGCCGAAGAAGTCAAAATTCGCATTGGTTCTGCTTATCCTACTCGCGGCGATGACGAGGCGGTAATGGAAGTACGAGGACTGCACTTACTTTCAGGATTGCCCCGGACGGTAACAATTAAGGGGCCGGAAATCCGGGAAAGTATGTCCGATCCATTACTTGTAATTATTGAAGCCGTAAAACGCACTTTAGAGCGAACGCCCCCCGAACTTGCGGCAGATATTGTCGATCGCGGTATCATGCTGGCCGGCGGTGGAGCTTTACTACGCGGCATCAATACTTTAATTAGTCATGAAACGGGAATTATTACTCACATTGCCGAAGAACCTTTAAACTGTGTAGTTTTGGGGACAGGCAAAGTATTAGAAAACTTTAATGTCATGGAACGAGTATTTAGCGGACGCTCTCAACATCAGTAAGTATGTATGCAATCCGGCGGTGGTGGGATAAAAATCGGTGGCAATTGATCGGGACTTGTTTGGCGCTGGCGATCGCGTGGATAATTCGACAAACTCAAGGCGCAGCCATTAGCGAACTAACGGGTGTCCTTACTCGCCCGTTTCAAGATCAAACTCAAGTAGAGCGGTTAGATAACGCCCGGACAACAGAATTGCAAGGGCGCTTAGTGGAACTTGAAAGTCAAAATCAACAGCTAAAAGGCTTGTTAGACTATCGAGCCGCGCAAAAAAATCGCCAAATGATTGTCGCGCCAGTGATTGGACGCAGCGCCGACTTGTGGTGGCAACAAATAACTTTGGGGCGCGGTAGCAATGCAGGCATTAGCATAGACTTTGTAGTTACAGCCCCCGGTGGTTTGGTAGGTAGAGTAATTAGCGTTACTCCAAATACTAGCCGCGTGTTATTAGTTAGCGATACGACAAGTCAAGTAGGAGTAACCGTTAGTCGCAGTCGTTATACAGGATTGCTTAAAGGGCAGTCTTCCACGCGGGCGGTAATGCAATTTTTTGATAAAGTCCCCGACGTGCGCCTTGGGGATTTTGTGGCAACTTCCCCTTATAGCCAAATATTTCCGGCGGGTATACCTGTGGGGAGAGTAGAAAAGCTTGATTTAACAAAAAGCCCTGCCCCGGAAGCAGCGATCGCCCTGACTTCACCGCTAAATTATTTAGAGTGGGTATTTGTGTATGCTAATCCCGGCAGTCAGGAAAATAAATAAAGGTGAGGAGAGATTTTTTGTCCCAAGGCATTACAACCCATTTATTAAATTGGACAGTAATTGTTGGCTCGCTGGCGGCGTGTTTATTCCTTTTGCCTTTGCGCCTGCCAGGAGTGGAATTATTAGGCGTTGCGCCTAATTGGTTGTTAATTTGGGTAGTATGTTGGAGCGTCAAGCGCTCGACGATTGCTGGTTGTCTTGCGGGAATAACTTTAGGCTGGCTGCTAGATGGAATGACTAGCCCCGTTCCTACACATACTTTGAGCTTGGCAGTGGTGGGCGTTTTAACGGCGCGCTTGCACAAAACTCGCTACTTGCAGGAGGATTTTATTTCCATTGCTTTGATTGTTTTTGGCATGATTATCGTTGCCGAAACAATTATGGCTGTGCAATTTGCTTTTCCCGGAGTCGAGCGAAATATTCCTGTCGTTTTAGATAAATTTATGTTGGCTCTTGCCAACCAATGGACTTATCACCAGCAAACAGCTTTATCAAGTGCGATCGTTAGCAGTTTATGGGCCCCAGTCGTGTATTATCCTCTCAATCGCTGGTGGCAGCGATCGCCATTGCCCAATCTAAATAAATAGCTTTAGAAATTACTTCCATATTTTGCTGTCACCCTTATAATGTTGCCCAGAATTAAAAATAATCTATATACGTGAACGTTCCATCCGATGACTCAAATAATCCGCAGGCGACGGTAGTTACTGCCTTTGACAAAGAGATGATGCAACGGTGTTTGTCTCTAGCTCGTAATGCTCTAGGACGCACCGCCCCCAATCCGCTAGTAGGCTCGGTAGTCGTTCTTGATGGTGAAATTGTCGGTGAAGGCTTTCATCCGGGAGCAGGTCAACCTCATGCGGAAGTTTTTGCGCTTAAAGCTGCCGGAGATCGCGCTGTTGGTGCCACAATTTACGTTAATTTAGAGCCTTGCAATCATTACGGACGAACTCCCCCTTGTAGCGAGGCTGTCGTCGCCGCCAAGGTGTCTAAAGTTGTAGTGGGGATGGTTGACCCCGATCCGCGCGTCTCTGGGGGAGGAATTGCTAGATTGCGCTCGGCGGGGATAGAGGTAGTTGTAGGAGTAGAAGAAGCAGATTGCCGTCAGCTAAATGAAGCTTTTATTCATCGCATTTTGTACCAGCAGCCTTTTGGGACTTTAAAGTACGCAATGACTCTAGATGGCAAAATTGCCACAAGTAACGGTCATAGTGCTTGGATTACTGGAGAAATTGCTCGTAATGAAGTGCATAAGCTACGGGCGGCTTGCGATGCGGTAATTATTGGGGGTAATACTTTAAGGCTCGATAATCCTAAGCTAACAACAAGGCTAGTGGATGCCCCAAATCCTTTGCGTGTAGTTATGAGTCGCACTCTAGACTTACCCGCCGAAGCTTATTTATGGCAAGACATGGCATTAGCGCCTACTTTGGTACTCACAGCAGTGGGAGTAAAAAGAGATTTTCAACAACACTTGTTAGCTAAGGGCGTAATGGTTGTAGAGTTAGATCCTTTGACACCAAAGGAGGCAATGAAGTATTTATATTCTTTGGGTATGATGTCCGTGTTGTGGGAATGTGGCGGTACTTTAGCTGCCAGCGCGATTTCTTGTGGTGCGGTGCAAAAAGTGCTGGCATTTATAGCTCCCAAAATTATCGGTGGTAGCAATGCTTTTTCTCCAGTAGGCGAATTAAATTCAACTAACATGGCTCAAGCTTTGAGCTTGGAGCGATACCACTGGCGGCGGGTAGGAGAAGATTGCTTGATTGAAGGCTATTTACCTGTAAAGCAAATTGCCCCATAATAAGTCAATTTGCTCTATTTTGTAGCGAGTTTATCAGTAGTGCCGCTTTTAAGAATGTCGTAATTAACAACAGCAAATTAACAACGTAGTTAATTCTATGAATTTAGAGCAAAATGTAGAGGAAGAAGAAATGTTAACGCCTTACGAAGCTTACGAGCATAACGGCACCTCCGAGCATCATCATAATGGCTTTGGTCAAGAGCAAGAGATTAAAGATCCGCGTTTAGTCGGATGGGAGTTTAAAATTGTGCGTGCGAAACGCGATTTGTTTCAAGATCCAGAGGTTTTCCAGCTTTTGTGTGATGAAGAAGGAGAAGCTGGTTGGATTTTACTAGAAAAATTAGACGATCGCCGCGTGCGTTTTAAGCGTCCTATTGCTCTACGAGAAATTATTAAAGCCGAATTTCTCAATCGCGATCCTTATCGTTGCTTTTATGGTTCTAC
Source organism: Aliterella sp. RAGGC_92 (assembly GCA_030826005.1). GTDB lineage: Bacteria > Cyanobacteriota > Cyanobacteriia > Cyanobacteriales > Chroococcidiopsidaceae > Aliterella. The sequence continues at coordinate 3,216 of JAPJOW010000041.1, read as the reverse complement.
TTGGCAACCTAGCAAGTGGCTTGGTGCGATCGCGCTGACAATTGCGATCGTTGTTCCAGCTTATCTCGGCTACACTCTTGTAGCGCAAGCTTTGGCTGAAAGTAATACTCGTTCGCCACAAAGTTTTCCGCCTTTAACACTCCCGCCTAAATAACGGCTAAGTTAAGTGTTTTGACTACTATTAATTAAATGCTAGTTAACGCTCTTGGGCTAAGTCCCGAATTAAGGTTAAGCGCGACTGAATATAATCGCTGAGAACATCTGTCTCGCTACCATCTAAAAATGTTGTTGTTGTTGTTTGCTTAATCAACCACTGGACGAGGCTGGCATCATCTAGTTTTAGTAACGTATGAGCCTGCGATGCTTCGACTACCGACCACAGCTGGCGTAAAATTGCTGGAGTCATAGAAACCTCTTTCTTAATTATTTCTTTATCTTTTAAGAATATACTCAACGGAGACACATACTAACTAGAGAACAACATAAGTTGATACAACAGTTACTAAATACTTAACAATCGGATTTATATCTTGACAATTGCGCCCTTGTATGAAACAAAAAATGTGCCTTTGTATAGATGACAGGCAATCGAATCCTAGATAAGCAAGTAATAATACTGAGGCATTTTGTTGTATTAAGGTAATATTGGTGATGGGATGCAAGTTTTTTTCGTTTTTGCGATCGCACCTAGGAAAAGATAATAACAGAAAACTTGAAAATACTACACAAATAAATCCTCAATCAGTTTTGAGTCTCTAGCAGTTATCTGAGTTTGACTGCTGCTATTAATTGCCATTTCGTTAAAGAAAGTTTCATAAAAGAAGAAAGACACCCCAGCGAATTTAGCTGTGCGAGTCTTACAGATTTGCTCTTTAATTAAAGCAAGAGCAACGGGTTTATTTTTAAGTCCGCTTAGAATCCCAATAATAACAGGAACATGGTTTGTAGCTTTAATCACTTCTAACTTACTTATTTCTAAAAGAAAACTAGGGAGATTGTCGCGGTAAACTTGTAAAACAATTTCTTCTGCTAATCCTTTTTTTATCCATGACTCCCAATCAGCTAAATAGTATTTCTTTGCAAAGCTTAGAGGATTAGGAGAAACAGAAACTAGGCAATCCGAGCGCTTACTTTTGACAGCATGAAATATTTTTTCTAGTAATTGCGTAGTTTTATTAGTAGCCCAACTTACCCAGTTTGGATCTTTGTAGTACGGTGCAATAGCCTTTACTTTTTGTTCGTGTTCGTAGAGATTTTGAGTAAACAAGTCGTAGCCCATCTCTACCGGAAAACAAAAATGATCGTCTAATTGAATTCCATCAATTTCATATCTTTCGACAACATCAGCAATTAAATCAACTATAAATTGCTGGACTTTTGGTTGACAAAGATTTAACCAAACTTGAATATCTGGCTTGTTTTTATCATGGCTTTTAAGCCGAATTTTATCTTGTCTGCTGTCTAAATGTAATAAATCTGGGTACTTTTGAGCTAAGGGCGAGTTTGGAGGAGTCATTAAGCCATATTCAAACCAAGGAATAACCCGCAAGCTTAGAGGTTTTGCTATTTCTATAATTTCGGCTAACATATCTCTATTTTGAAAAAAATTAGGATTTTCCATTACCGAAAACCCAATAAAATCTCGTGAAACTTTACTAGGATAAAGTGTAAAACCTCGCTGCCAAACGACAGGATAAATCGTATTAAAGCCCAAGTTTTTAAGACGGTGTAAACCCACCTCAATATTATGGCGAGAATGTAATATATCGCTATCTACATTAGTTAACCAAGTTCCGCGTACTTCGGCAATTTCTACCTCAATATCTTTTCGGTCGAAGTAGCCGATGCCAACAGCACCAAGCTTATGTTCGAGTTTTACAAAACAGCTATTTCCTACTTTAAAAGCATATTTAATATGGAGATTCTCTCCCGCCTTCACACTAAACTTATCTTCATCAGCTAACTTACTTAAGCTACGATTATATTTTTTAAAAAACGTATTTTTGGTTACTGTTAGTAATGGCATTAGTAACTTTTAGCTAGTTGAATGTCCAGAAAGCCTACTTGTTTTAAAAAACAAAAATGTTCCGTGAAGAACATTTTAAGGTTTTATTTATTATTGTGAGGGGCAATGCGTTGCGCCCTCACAAGGTCATGTTTACCAATCATCTCAGCCTGCTATAAAAATAGGTGTAATAAGCCTATATTCAAGATAATTTCAGTATAAAAAAGTTGTGCGATCGCATGGCTTTATTAGATTCGCTCAGAGGGTTTATTTATAACAGAATCATTTCTAGCCCGCCTTGAGTTAATCTCCACTTTTATAGCTTAAGTTGAACAAAGCGAACTAAAAAACCTTACGGAATTAAACTTCTCGTGTATTCAAACGACGATAGCGCCCTTGAATTATCATATAAATGCCGTAAGCAACTAAACCCAGTGCTACTATACCTAATAACCAAGGGCCATAGGGTTGCTGTTGTAATACTTGTAAAGCTTCTCCTAATCCTCTAACTTCGCTAGGATCGTACTGACGTGCTGCTTGAATGAGAAAAAAGCCAATAATACAAAACACCACACCCCGCGCTGCTAATCCAAATCTCCCAATAGCAATTATCCAATTTTGTTGAACATTACTTACTTGGCTTAAATCCATTTCTTTGCGAAACTTGGCTTTGTAAGCTTTATAAAACTGATAAAAACCTAAACCAATTACTCCTGCGCCAATTGTTCCGACTAGCCACTGTCCAAAAGGTTGAGAAAGCAATCTCCCCGTCCAATCTTGGGTAGAATTACTATTACTTCCACTCCCCGAACCGATAACAATACTAATTGCGCTTATTGCTAAACTTCCATAAACAAAACCATTAGCTGCGTAGCCAATACGTTTCGCTAAACCTTTAGTATCTGTACCTTCCTGTTCTGGATCTTTTATTGCTTGAATAAAACGCCAAAGCACATAGCCAATTAAACCGATAGCGACTAAACTTAGTAAAATTTTCCCGAAAGGCTGCGTAACAATTGTACTTAAAGCTCCTTTAGTATCGGTAGTTTTTCCCCCACTACCAAAGGCTGTTTGCGCCGCTAATATTCCAACTATACTGTAAACAACGCCCTTAGCTGCGTAGCCAAACCTAGCCAACCGCTCTATCCATAAAGAACGTTGCTGTACTAATTGTTGTGTCATGATTAAAAAAATACTTATACAAATAATAT
>JAPJOW010000040.1 GCA_030826005.1 Aliterella sp. RAGGC_92 | reverse complement strand
TATTTAAGAAATGTAGGATAAAAGCGACACGCTCTATATAATTGAAGGTGTATCATTACCAAAGCATCGTTATGAACAGCACACAGGTAGAATTACAGCCAATATCTGTTATTACCGATGATGAACTGATGCTTATAAGTTCAGCAAATCCAGAACTGCGATTTGAACGTAATGCCGATGGTACACTCGTAACTATGCCCCCAACTGGTGGAATTTCTGGAAATAGAGAATTAAAAGCAGGCGCTTATCTCCTAGCTTGGGTAGAAACCCACGATTTGGGTGAAGCTTTTAGTTCTAACACAGGTTTTAGATTAGCAAATAGTGCGGTGAAGTCGCCTGATGCGGCTTTTGTTGCTAAAGGTCGTTTACCTCAAGATTGGCGTCAAAGAGAAGATCGATTTATAGACTTAGCTCCCGATTTTGCTATTGAAATTCGTTCTAAAACTGATAGCTTGTCTGGACTTCAAGCCAAAATGCAAGAATACATTGCTAATGGTGTAAAACTTGGCTGGCTAATAGATCCTCAAAATCAGCAAGCCTTTGTTTATCGCAGCGATTTATCTATTACTCAGTACCCAGCTACAGCAATATTGAGTGGCGAAGATGTTGTACCGGGCTTTACTTTGCCTTTGAAATCTTTGCTGTAATAATTTTCCTATTCCTGCACAACCTCAAATAAATCTTCTATCATTACATCGAAAGTTTGAGCTAATTTTTGCAAAGAAGTCACGTCTATTATTGCAAGTCCTTGAGATTTTGCATAGTTCTTCTCTGTTGTGTATGCAATTCCCGATCGCTCTGAAACTTCTTCGATCGTCCATCCTTTTTCAGAAGCGTACTCTCGAATCCGTGACCTAACTAAGCCCATTTTTGCCAAAAGCTCGATACTAGACTGAGCTAATTGTAAGCTTTAAAAATACTCGCACTTTAATCTTGGATTATCTCAAACAAATCTTCCATCAACACATCGAAAGTTTGAGCTAATTTCTGTAGCGCTGTTAGATCGACTGTCGACCGTTGCGGTAAGCGCACATAGGTTTTTACCGTACTATAAGGAACTCCCGAACGATCTGAAACTTCTTTAATTGTCCAGCCTTTCGCACTCGCAAATTCTTTAATTCTTAATTTGACCAAGCCCATTATTGACACAAGGTGAGACTTCGCCTTTAATAATTTAGAGATTAAAAAGCGATCGCCCGTGTCTTGCAAACTAAGTGCGATCGCCTTGCATAAACCCATAACATGGGAATTAAGTAACATGATACCAATAGAAGACAAAGAAGCCAAGTACATTCATCCATTGGCGCGGTTTGTGACGGCAGAAGCGATCGCCCTACTGTTAAAAGTAGACATGAATCAAATTAAAGTTATTCGCTGCTGGGCGCGTGTGGTATTGGTAGTAGGTAAAGGATTTAGCAGATTTGTTTGAGCAAGCTGTTAGTGCTTCTCCACTATAGGCTTGGAGACAAATTGTGAGATTAATAAAATTTGGCTTGTCGCCTGTAACACGCCAACAATTGAGTTGTTTTTATAACGTGGTTAAAACAAAACTAGAAAATATATCGTTAATTGCAGCCTAGTTTAGAAAGAAGCTGCTAAATAAAATAGTCGTTTTGGTAGCAAACAAGTTACAATCATTAAGGATTCTTTACAGATAGATGATTTTGGTAAGAACTCTGTTAAAGAACACCAGCCCTTATAAAAACTAAGTTCTTAGTCCTCATTTTATGACGATTCCCATTCGCAACGTTGCTATTATCGCTCACGTCGATCACGGCAAAACGACGCTTGTTGATGCTCTCTTGCGCCAGTCTGGAATATTTCGGGAAGGGGAAGAAGTCATTGATTGCGTCATGGACTCCAACGCCCTAGAAAGAGAGCGGGGGATTACAATTCTTTCTAAAAATACTGCCGTTCGCTACAAAGATACTCTAGTTAACATTATTGATACTCCCGGACACGCGGATTTTGGCGGAGAAGTTGAGCGCGTATTAGGGATGGTAGATGGTTGCATCTTGATTGTAGATGCTAACGAAGGCCCGATGCCTCAAACTCGTTTTGTCCTGAAAAAAGCCTTGGAAAAAGGCTTGCGCCCGATTGTTGTAGTTAACAAAATCGATAGACCCCAAGCTAATCCTCACGGTTCTGTTGATAAAGTATTAGATTTATTCTTAGAACTAGGCGCGGATGACGATCAGTGCGAGTTTCCTTACTTATTTGCGTCGGGACTCGCGGGTTATGCTAAAGACGATTTAGAACATGAATCGGCGGATATGCAGCCGCTATTTAATGCCATTTTGCGCCACGTACCGCCACCGGTGGGCGATGTAAATAAGCCTTTGCAGTTGCAAGTTACAACTTTAGATTATTCTGACTATTTAGGGCGGATTGTAATAGGCAAAATTCACAATGGCACAATTCGCGCCGGACAGCAAGCAGCACTAATTGTTGAATCGGGAGCAATTGTTAAAGGAAAAATTAGTAAATTGATGGGCTTTGAAGGTTTAAAGCGCATTGATTTAGAAGAAGCCAGCGCGGGAAACATTGTGGCTGTAGCAGGTTTTGCGGAAGCAAATATTGGCGAAACTATTACCTGTCCCAACGAACCATTGGCTTTACCTTTAATTAAGGTAGACGAACCAACTTTGCAGATGACATTTTCTGTAAATGATTCGCCTTTTGCTGGACAAGAAGGTAAACTTGTTACGTCAAGACAAGTACGCGATCGCTTATTTCGGGAATTAGAAACAAACGTTGCTTTGCGCGTTGAGGAAACCGATTCTCCAGATAAGTTTTCTGTTTGCGGTAGAGGAGAATTACACTTAGGCATTTTAATTGAAACCATGCGCCGCGAAGGTTACGAGTTTCAAGTATCGCAGCCTCAAGTTATTTACCGCGAAGTCAACGGACAACCTTGCGAACCTTACGAATGCTTGGTATTAGACGTACCCGAAGAAGGTGTAGGTAGCTGTATCGAACGCCTAGGACAGCGTAAAGGCGAAATGCAAGATATGCAGGTAGGTGGTAACGGACGCACGCAACTAGAATTTGTGATTCCCGCGCGTGGTTTAGTAGGTTTTAGGGGCGAATTTATGCGCCTAACTCGCGGTGATGGGATCATGAACCACAGCTTTTTAGATTATCGTCCTATCTCTGGCGATATTGAAGCGCGACGCAATGGCGTATTGATTTCTTTTGAAGAAGGTGTTGCGACTTTCTACGCAATGAAAAATGCTGAAGATCGAGGCATATTTTTCATTCACCCCACAACAAAAGTCTACAAGGGAATGATTGTCGGCGAACACAACCGCCCCCAAGACTTGGAGTTAAATATCTGCAAAACCAAACAGCTAACTAACCACCGCGCGGCGGGTGGCGATGAATTGGTACAGTTGCAAACCCCTGTGGATATGAGCTTAGAACGAGCTTTAGAGTACATTGGCCCGGAGGAATTAGTGGAAGTAACCCCTAAATCTATTCGTTTGCGGAAGGTAACTAAAAAGCTAGTTAAAAGATAAAACTTGACTTAGCTGGTAGTCTATAAAGGTGGGTCATGCCCACCTTTATTGTAAGTATTTACGAATTATGAGTATTGCCAACCGTTTTAGCAACTGGCTAGAAATTCGCGCTGTTAAACCGGATTATAGCGGCTGGGTATTGGCGGGGGTGGCAATATGTTTTTTTGGCGCAGCAATTAATACTATGGCAGGGTGGCTGTATGTAATTAGTGGCTTAAGTTTTGCTATTTTGGGACTTGCCATTGTATTGCCAAAACGCGCCCTTAAAGGAATTTCTATATTGCGTAAATCTATTCAACCGGTCAGCGCTGGGGATGACTTAACAATTGAAGTAGAAATAAGCAACCAAACATCTCAACCAAAAATTTTATTGCAAGTCCAAGATATTTTACCTTTTGTCTTAGGAAAACCTGTAAAAGCGGCTATAGAAGCGATCGCACCTCAAAGTACCTACTATTGGGTTTACGAATTACCCACAACGCACCGAGGCGTGTATCAATGGCAAACTGTAAGGCTTCGGACGGCTGCACCTTTGGGCTTATTTTGGTGTCGGCGCGATCGCACGTCTCCAGTCAAAGCGATCGTTTATCCCCAAGTATTTACTTTAACTAACTGCCCTCTAATCGATGAAATTGGGTTGGCAGACAAACAAATAGTAGAAAGTCAAAAACGCTTCCAGTCATCAAATTCTGGCATTACCCGCAGTCTGCGTCCTTACCGTAGGGGCGATCCTATGCGTCTAATTCACTGGCGGACAAGCGCCCGCTATGGCGACTTGAGAGTCCGGGAATTAGAGGTAATTACAAGCGGACAAGAAATAGTTATTTGTCTAGATAGCGGTAATAGTTGGCAAAGCGATAATTTTGAACAAGCAGTTACGGCGGCGGCTTCTTTGTACTTCTATGCTGCGATAAAACAGTTGAACGTAAAATTATGGACGGCAAGTACGGGATTAATTAAAGGCGATCGCTTAGTTTTAGAAGCTTTAGCTGCAATTAACGCCACTGAAGAAGCTATTGACAGCAATTTGCCGCCTTATCCTTTAATCTGGCTAAGTGAAAATTCCCAAACGCTAAACGTTTTGCCTCCTGGTAGTCGCTGGGTACTATGGCAAAACAATGCTACAACTTCTCACAACGAATTAGAAAATCGTCAGTTGCCAGGATTAATAATTCAACCAGAGCAATCGCTACAACTACAGCTACAAAAGCCTTTGATTTGACGATTGCCGCCCTCAAAATTAAAACATCAATACCAATCCCTAGATTTATCTATAGTAAAGAAAATAACCGTCGCTACGATTGAGCTAAAATGCAACCATAGCAATTTCTAACTATAAGCTTTTTTACTTATGGATTCCCAAGAAAACTCAAAATTATCTACCGATAAAAACTTAGAAGCAATGTGGCAGTTTTCCCAAACTTACGCCAAACGCACGGGAACTTATTTTTGTGCCGAACCTTCAGTAACGGCAGTAGTTATAGAAGGACTTGCCAAGCACAAAGATGATTTGGGCGCGCCTTTATGTCCTTGTCGCCACTATGAAGATAAAGAAGCCGAAGTCCATGCTACATTTTGGAATTGCCCTTGCGTACCGATGAGAGAGCGCAAAGAGTGCCATTGTATGCTTTTTCTCACTCCAGATAATGACTTTGCTGGTGAAAAACAAGATATATCTCTAGAAGAAATCAAAACTGTTAGAGAAACTATGGGTTGATAAAATTCTCTAATTTTGGCACGTCTACCCAACGGCGCATTTGGTGCGATTGATGGGCAATATCCGTTAATAACTGCGAGTAAACTCCCTCTTTTAACGAAGGTGTCAGGGCAATGCCGCCCTCGATTCCTTCGATCCAATTGTCCACAACACGCATAAAAGGGGCAATTCGTCCATCGGTATAAGTTTGCTCGAAAGCTAGGCGCTGGGGAATTTCCATTTTCGTTAAGGGTTCTCCAGCAAGGCTTCCCCATACCTGAAACCCATGCACGTAATCTTTTTGATTATTGCTACCTAATACTAAAGTACCGCGATCGCCATATACTTCTACCCAATGCCCGCGTCCTTGATAAGTACAAGCGCTAATACTTAGTTGGCAAGGAGTGCCGTTAGCAAGTTCTAGCATCAGCATACAGCTATCATCAGCATCTACAGGTTGCATTTTACCAGTGCGATCGGGGCGCAAACTTACGGCGGTACTTAAGTGGGCGCACAATCGCTCTACATCGCCAAATAGCCAGCTAATATAATCAAAACTATGAGAACCCAAAGCCCCCAACGCACCCCCGCCTAAATCTTTACGGGCGTACCAATTCCAAGGCTTTGTAGCGTCAGCGCGGCTAGGAACTAACCAATCTATCTTTATTAAACGTTGTTGCCCGGTGTAGCCTGCGGCGAGAAGTTCGGCTAAATACTGCCACGCGGGGACAAACCGAAATTCAAAATCCATTGTCGCAACAACATTCTGTTTTAAAGCAATGTTATATAGTTCCCGTGCTTCCAAAGCCGATAAGGTGGTTGGTTTTTCTAGCAATAAATGCTTTCCCGCTTGCAATACAGTTTTTGCCATCTCGTAATGCAAAAATGGCGGCGTAGAAATACTCACCCCTTCAACTTCTTTTAAACCAACAACTTCCTCAATACTGGTGCAAAAGTGAGGAATATTGTAAGTTTGGGCAACTTCTTGAGCTTTAGCGGAGTCTTGGTTGTAAACGGCGACAACTTGAGTTTGCGAGTGTGCTTGCAAGCCGGGGATATGCACTTTTTGACCGAAGCCCGTACCGACTACAGCTATATTAATTGGCGATCGCATAGATTGACGCAAGTGAAATGACAATCTATATTTTCAACTGCTACGACCTCAAAATTACAGAACTCAGCGCTGATTTCTCACGGCTGTAGGTTGAAAATTTTTAAATTGGTTGGTTGTCGGTTGATAATTTATTTCGTAGGTGGAAGAACTTTTGCCGTCAATCGCTTCCATATTGAAACGATAGCCAACATTACGCACGGTTTGAACTAAACTTGGCGCTCTTGAATCTATTTCAATTTTTTTGCGTAGGGATAAAACGTGAGTATCGATTGTCCGGGGGTTGTCTATAGCATCGGGCCAAGCACGGCGGAGTAATTCCGAGCGACTTAAGGCTTCGCCACTAGCTTGAGCGAGTACGTACAACAAACTAAATTCTTGGGGCGTTAAATCTATAAACGCACCTTGAAAGCGGACGCGACGTTGGATTAAATCTATTTGCAGCGCACCATAATCGAGATAGGCTGGAGCTACAGGAGTACGCTTGCGCCGTAATATTGCTTCGACTCGTGCCATAAACTCTTGCATTCCAAAAGGTTTAGTTAAGTAGTCGTCTGCTCCAGCTTGCAAGCCTGTAACTATATCAGATTCCGTATTGCGCGCTGACAGCATCATAATTAATGGTTGTTGCTGCATTTGCAACCAGCGACAAAATTCTACTCCATCACCATCAGGCAAATCGGAATCTAAAATTATTAAAGTTGGTTGCTGAGTTAAAAATACTTCTCTCCCTTGAGTTAAGTTAGCAGCTTGATACATTCGGTAGCCTATTTGTTGCAAGTGCCAACTTAATAGACTTCGCAGATGCGGATTACCTTCAATAATTTCAATTGCAACCAATCCCACTGTTAATATCCCTTTGCGCTTCCGATCCTCAAAATAACAAAGCTAGTAAGCGGGTTTTGTAACCATTGCTACTCCTAGTTCTATAACTGCGATCGCCAGATCGAAGCGTTGTCAAAAATATTTCTTAGGGATAGCACTTATTTCACCTTAGACTAACCCGATAGATATATTTTATAACCACATTTATTTGACTACAATATATTTATGTAACTGGCGATCGCTCTAGTTTTTGTTTAACCACAACGGTTAATAATTCTACTACGGTCGGTCTGCTAGTATATTTTCAGCTAGTTTCATGGTTACTTAATAGAATTGATTGACTCTATTAGTTGCCAAGAGTGTGAAAAAATTAAATACAGAAGTGATGAAACTTTCACTTTTAACTATGTACTCATTAACTTCTCTATGTTCGGTTTTTAATTATGCTCCAAGATACTCAAACTATCCGCTTCTATCAAAGATTAACCGATGCCTTAGTTGACTTATGGCAAAGAGGTTATCGCTCCGATGATTTGCGCCTGTTTTTAGATGGTTACTTAGCAGCTTTGCGTCAAAGTCAAGTAATTGAGCCTTATTTAATTCATCGTTTGGAAGAAGAAGCAACTCGTTTTCTCTACGACCCGTTTAACTTTGAGTCGCCCTTACCCCAAGCTGAAACAGATTATTACTAAATAGATTTTTTATAAAAATTAAGATAATTTTTTAAATAAATGATGAAATCCCCAAAACTGTACGGTTTTGGGGATTCTTAAGATGTAATATAGCTTTTAAGAAGCTAAAGCAACTTCTACCATTTGCTGTAAATCGCCTTTTTGGTACATTTCAATTAAAATATCCGAGCCGCCAATAAACTCGCCATTGACATACACTTGGGGAATTGTCGGCCAGTTGGAATACTCTTTAATTCCTTGCCGTATTTCATTATCTGCAAGAATATCAACAGTTTCAAAAGGTACTCCAAGAGTACTTAATATTTGAACGACATTATTAGAAAACCCACATTGAGGCATCAATTTAGAGCCTTTCATAAAAACTATAATCTTGTTTTGCTTGACCAAATTATCAATCTTTGTTTGTAATTCTGGAGTCATATTTTTGTTGTTTTGCTATTGAGGATTAGAGTATTTAATTGCTTAAGGAGTAGAAGTTTTGATCGCCAAAGCATGAATAGCTTCCGAGGACATGGCTCGATTCAACGCCTGATAAACTAATTGGTGTTGTTGTACGAGTCCTTTACCTGCAAATTGAGACGAAACAACAGTTACTTGATAGTGATCGCCACTGCCTTTCAAGTCTTGGACTTGTACTTGAGCATCGGGAAGATGCGTTTTAATCATTTCCTCAACTTGCTGCGGGCTAATCATTACAGTTCCTTCATATATTATGCGACTACTTTCTAATTTAACTACTTCTTAGGTGGATTTGCAGGGCGATCGCTACCTTGAGTACTCGCGCCGCCACTTGTCGGATAAGGGGCATCTACAAACCCTAGCTCAAACAACTGTTGATAAGCTTTTTTGCCTAAGTCGCGCGTTGGGTTTTGACTGCGAATAATTTGGACTAATAACGGTACGGCAAGTTCGGGTTGATTTTGCGCCCGATGGACTAAAGCTAGTTGATAAGTAGCATCATCGCGCATTTGGGCGGTGTCCAGGGCTTTTTTGCGCTGGCTGTCAGCAAGTCGATTATCAATTCCAGAAAAGCTAGTAGCTAGTTCTTGATAAAAATTTGATACTTGATTGAAAACCTGACGGGCATCTTGGAGCTTTTTGGCAGCTAAAGTATAGTTTTGGGCAGAAACGGCATTACTAGCTTCACTCATCAGTTTTTGTCCTCCTTGTACGCTCAATACGCTGTTATTTTGAGCTTCAGGACTTAAAACATTTGGGGTATTTGGCGCGGAAGGCTGTTGAGATGGATTGGAATTGTTTGGTTGCTGTGGTTTCGCACTTTGAGCATTAGCAGGTACTAGCGTAATTAAAACTAATACCGACGATAAAAAAGTTAAATAGGTGTAGCGAGGCAAAAAGCGCATAGTTCCAGCAGATATCATGGCGTAACTGGGTACAAAGAGAACATCGAACCAATTAAAACTTTGGGTATCTTAACTCTCAATGGGTGTTTTTACCAAATAGTGCGCGATCGTCAAAGTTTCCCAAAAGTAGACTTAATTAACCCTCAATTAGTTCCGCAATGGTTCGTAGAAGCTCAAATTAAAGTCTTGAGCTTATTTTCCAAATCGCTTGTTAATTGTTTAGCACATTGTTTTACCGAACCAAATTGGATGTAATCTGCCACTTTAAAGGGAGAACCGATACAAATAGAAACATCACAACCCCATTGAGGATAGCTTTGGCTATATTTAAGCCCAATCGGGACAACTTGTACCCCCAAGCCAGGATGAGTTGTTTCGGCGCTAACCGCTAACCGCGCCAGTCCTGGTTTGAGTGGATGCACAGAGCCATCGCGAAAAATATTACCTTCAGGAAAAATCACCAACATTTCTTGCTGCAAAAGTACCTCAACCCCGTAGCGCAAAGTGCGAATTGAAGGACGATCCGTATTGACTGGGAAACCACCCAGGCGACGGACAAACCAACCTTGAAGTCCTGAAGCTTCGTTAGCTGACACCATAAAAGTTAAATCTCGCCCAGTGACCGTGCGACCAGTTACCGCCGGAATTACTACCGCATCCCAGCGAGAACGATGAGTAGGCGCAAGGATAACAGGACCCGTAGTCGGCAAATTTTCTTGTCCCGAAACCGTAATGCTGCCAAAATGCAATGGTAAGACAATCCGACACCCTAAAAAATATGCCAACGGCGCTAACCAAGGCGACACCCTAGAACTAATCGGCTCGGAAAGGGCAACTTCTTCGCTAGTTTTTGGAGTATTTAAAGATTGATGTTCTTCCATTTGCGTTATCATAATGGCTGCGGGCTTAAACTAGATTAATCCAACCGTAAATTTTCTTGTAATAATTGTCTCGATCGATAAGGACACTTTAACTAGCGTCATCTCACGCCTAAAAGTTTTGAGGATTAGTTTTTTTAATTCTTTTTTGAGCAAACCAAGCTTGCAATTGCTGGCGACAGTCAGATTCTAAAATTCCGCCAATTACCGCCAGTCGATGGTAAGAACAAGGGCTATCCGGGATATTACTTACAGTCCGAATCGCCCCAGTTTTGAGATCGTCCGCACCATAAACTAGCAACTTTATCCGTGCTTGGATAATAGCACCCGCACACATCGGACATGGCTCTAAAGTGACATATAGCGTGCAATCGTTGAGATGCCAAGAGTGCAAATATTGACCCGCCAAGCGCAAAGCTACGATTTCTGCGTGGGCTGTAGGGTCGTTTAGGCGCTGGCGATAGTTTTGTGCTTCCGCGATCGCCTTATTTTGGCGATCGACGACGATCGCGCCTACAGGCACTTCTCCATCGTCCCCGGCTTTTTGTGCAAGAGCGATCGCGCGTTGCATCCATTGTTTGTGCTGCACGTAAGGCGGAGCAATTTGACTATCCACGTGTTTAGGCGTTTTGAGCAAGTAAAGTATCTAGTTGACCTTGTTTGTCTAACTTATAGAGGTCGTCGCAACCCCCAGTATGGAAGTCGTTAATAAAGATTTGCGGCACGCTACGCTTGCCGTTGGCGCGCTCTGCCATATTTGTTCTAGCAGACTCATCGCCATCGATTTTGTACTCTGTAAAATTTACCCCTTTCCACCACAGCAACAATTTTGCTCGGATGCAGTAGGGGCAAGTTTGCCAAGTATAAATTTCTACTTTGGCTTTAACTCTCTCTGGGCGGCGATTAAGGATAGGGTTAAGAAAATTTAGCATAGTCGTCTCATCTGCAAGTTAAATGAATTTACCTTTAGGGTAGATCGAGAGAATCGTTAAAACCACTTTTTACGTTTTGTACCCTTGCCGCTCATCAGCAGCAAAACTTTATCATTATAGGTATCCGCGCTTTGGTAGACTTGAGAACTGAAATCGCCAAACTTCATCAGCAGTTTAGAGGACAGACTTCGTGGAAAATACATTAGGGCTAGAGATTATCGAGGTAGTAGAGCAAGCAGCGATCGCCAGCGCTCGGTGGATGGGCAAAGGAGAAAAAAATATTGCCGACCAAGTTGCTGTAGAAGCCATGCGCGAACGGATGAATAAAATTTATATGCGAGGTCGCATAGTTATTGGTGAAGGCGAACGCGATGACGCGCCCATGCTGTACATCGGTGAAGAAGTAGGTATTTGTACTCGCGAAGATGCCAAAGCATTCTGCAACCCAGATGAATTAGTTGAAATTGACATTGCCGTCGATCCCTGCGAAGGAACTAACTTAGTGGCCTACGGTCAAAATGGCTCTATGGCAGTTTTGGCTATTGCTGAAAAAGGTGGCTTATTTGCCGCGCCAGATTTTTATATGCGAAAGTTAGCCGCGCCTCCAGCAGCTAAAGGTCATGTAGATATCAATAAATCCGCTACAGATAACCTCAAAATTCTTTCTGAGTGTTTGAACCGTGCGATCGAGGAGTTAGTTGTAGTTGTGATGGATCGTCCCCGTCATGAAGGGTTAATTCGTGAAATCCGCGATGCGGGCGCTAGAGTTAGGCTAATTAGCGACGGTGACGTTTCTGCCGCCATCTGTTGCGCCTTTGCTGGGACTAATATTCATGCTCTTATGGGTATTGGTGCAGCCCCGGAAGGAGTAATTTCTGCCGCCGCAATGCGTTGCTTGGGCGGACACTTCCAGGGTCAATTGATCTACGATCCAGAAGTAGTCCAAACAGGTTTGATTGGTGAAAGTCGCGAAGGCAACCTAAATCGATTAAAGGAAATGGGTATTCATGACGCGGATAAGGTGTATAACGCTGATGAACTAGCTTCGGGCAAAACTATTTTGTTCGCCGCTTGCGGTATTACTCCTGGTACTTTGATGGAAGGCGTTCGCTTCTTTGGTGGCGGCGCTAGAACTCAAAGCTTAGTCATTTCCAATCAATCCCAAACAGCACGCTTTGTCGATACGATTCATCTATTCGATGAAGTCAAATCGCTACAACTACGGTAAGAGGCACAAGGCTAGGTAGAATCGATCGCATCGTCTACCTAGCCGATACTTGGAGGAGACATGAATATTGCGGTCGTGGGGCTAAGTCATAAGACCGCCCCGGTAGAAGTTCGAGAAAAGTTAAGTATTCCAGAACCACAGATGGAAAGCGTCTTAGCGCACCTCTGTAGTTATCCTCATATTGAGGAAGTCGCGATACTCAGCACTTGCAATCGGCTAGAAATATATATCGTTACTCGCGAAACCGAACAAGGTATTAGAGAAGTCAATCAGTTTTTATCAGAACACAGCAAATTACCGATGTTGGCGTTGCGACAGCACTTATTTGTCCTACTCCATACGGACGCTGTCATGCACTTGATGCGCGTAGCGGCGGGATTGGATAGTTTGGTACTGGGGGAGGGGCAAATCCTTTCTCAAATCAAACAAACCCATAAAATAGGGCAGCAACACAACGGCATCAAATCTATTCTTAATAAGCTATTTAAACAAGCAATTACCGCAGGTAAGCGCGTCCGCACGGAAACAAATATTGGTACGGGGGCGGTGTCTATCAGTTCGGCGGCGGTGGAACTTGCACAAATGAAAGTCCAAAACTTGGCAGCTTGTCGAGTGGCGATTATTGGTGCGGGGAAAATGTCGCGGCTATTAGTGCAACACCTGCTGGCAAAAGGCGCGGTAGAAATTACAATTTTGAATCGATCGCGTCAGCGTGCGGAAGAATTAGCCAAGCAATTTAGTCAAGTTACTTTACAAATTCAACCGATTTCCGAAATGATGGCGCAAGTGGCGATGTCGGACTTGGTATTTACAAGTACTGCTGCTACCGAACCCCTATTAGATCGCGCCAAACTAGAAGCGGCTTTAGAACCAAATCGTCCGTTGATGTTATTTGACATCTCCGTGCCGCGTAACGTTCATGGAGACGCGAAAGAGTTAGCAAACGTCCAAGCGTTCAATGTGGACGATTTGAAGGCTGTAGTTGCCCAAAACCACGCTAGTCGGCGCAAGATGGCAATGGAAGCGGAAAAGTTATTAGAAGAAGAAGTTTTAATTTTTGATAGTTGGTGGCGCAGTTTAGAAACAGTGTCAACTATTAGGTGCTTGTGGGATAAAGCCGAAGCTATCCGCGAACAGGAATTGGAAAAAGCCTTGTCGCGCCTAGGTTCGGAGTTTGCCGAAAAGCACCAAGAAGTAGTTGAAGCGCTGGCGCGAGGAATTGTGAATAAAATTCTTCACGATCCAATGGTGCAATTAAGAGCCGAACAAGATATCGAAGCTAGACGGCGTTGTATGCAATCGCTACAAATGCTATTTAACTTGGATGTGCGCGAAGCTATCTAGCACTTAGTTTGTACTTAAACCCGCTTTACAGTTAGTAACGCGGGTTTTTTATCGCGCGATCGCATATAACCATGAAATCTTTATACTTCCTACACCTAACCGAGAAGCAGCGCAAATACAATCGAGGTAATAGATAATGCTTTGATTTTATGGATTCATTTTTATTAACTCAAGTTATCCAAGATTTAACAGAACATGAAGATTCCTTGCGGCTAAAAAAGTTATTGATTTATCTTTGTCAGCAAGTTTGGGAAAATGACCAAATAAAAATAGATAACGCCGACTGGCAAAAATTAATTGAAGAATTAATTAACAAAAAATCAAGCTTTGCCAGCTTAAAAAAGTATATTCATGGCATGGCTAAAACAACTAATAAACCAAAAAAATATTTGTTAGTAGCAGACATACTTATTAGCAACCTAGAAAAGATATATTTTATTGAAGAAGATGTAACCCAAGCCTGTCTAGCCAAGTTTCAAGAGGAGATAATCATTCAAGAAATATTCGATCGACAAGAAACTACCAAGCCTTACGATCCCTACAAAGTTAGAGCAGAGATCGTTACCAACATCAACCCTTTAAGAGCAAAAATACTATTATTTTCGGCAATATACGAGCGCTTTACTTATAGTAGCCAAGACTGGGCAAGTCTTAAGTCCCAGCAACTTGATGAATTAATTCTTGAATTAATAGATAGCTGCCCAACATTTACCAAACTCGCAGACAAACTCGAACTTACAGCAAATGTCTTACAAGAAGTTGACGAAAATCTTAAAGTAGCTAAAGTTATTAGCCAATCTTTGAAACCTTTTTATCCAGCAACTTGCGTATAAACGCGGATGCTACGCTATTAAGCCAAAAATTTTTTATCTTGCTTACAGCATTCTCAAAAAACTTGGGAATACTAAGTCAGTCGTCAGGTGTAGGACTATGAATGTTGATGAGCTTCTTGGGCGTTATGCTGCCGGAGAGATAGATTTTAGCGGCATTAATTTGAGAGGCGCTGATTTATTTGCTGCCGATTTAATTAGTATCATTTTTGTTCATGCTGATTTACACGGTGCAAACTTAGTTTTTGCTTACCTCAATCGGGCGCAACTCTACAAAGCCAACTTGAGTGGGGCAAAGTTAAGCGGGGCAAATCTTACCCAAGCAGATATGCGTGGTGCTAAACTTCACGATACCGATTTGCACGGAGCAATTTTACAAGGGGCAGATTTGCGTAGTGCGGACATGAGTTTGGCAAACTTATTAGATGCAAATCTGCTCGATACTGATTTGCGTAATGTCAATTTGAGCGGCGCTAATTTAACGGGAGCTTGCTTGCGCGGGGCAAATCTCCGCCAGGAAAAAAATAACTATGTTGCTAATTTATGCGGCGCTACACTTTTTAAAGCAGACGTGCGCGGAGCAAACCTAGCTGGGGTAAATTTATCGCGCGCAGATTTGCGCTGCGCTAATTTTAATGAAGTTAACTTGCGTGGGGCTGACCTTAGTTGGGCAGATTTGAGTAATGCTAATTTGAGTCACGCTTTGCTTAATGATGCTAATTTGGACGGAGCAATTCTTGATAACGCCAACTTGAGTAATGCCCGATGCGAAAGAGTAACTGCTATCGATGCAAATTTGACTGATATCAATTTGAGCGGCGCAGCAATTCCTGACGGTAAGTTGGTTAGAGCTAATTTGACGGGCGCAAATTTAAGTAAAACAAGTTTAAACAGAATCGATTTAACTAGAGCAAATTTGAGTTATGCCGATTTAAGCGATGCTTATTTAATTGATGCTTTTGTTGCTCGGACTAATTTTACTAATGCAAATTTAAGTAATGCTAATTTGGTTAGAGCAGAATTAAGCAGCGCTACGTTGACAAATGCTAACTTACAAGGTGCGACGATGCCGGATGGAAGTGTAAATAGTTAGCTACAGCATTTTTTCTAGAAACTGTTTAGCCCGATCGCATTGCGGGTTATGAAAAAACTCTTGGGGGGTAGCATCTTCGGCTAATCTACCTTGGTCTAAGAATAATATGCGATCGCTTACTTCTCTTGCAAACCCCATTTCGTGAGTAACAATCGCCATCGTAATCCCCGTTTGAGTTAAGTCTTTCATAACTTGCAAGACTTCTTTGACCATTTCTGGATCGAGGGCGGAGGTAGGCTCGTCAAATAGCATGACTTCTGGCTTCATCGCCAAAGATCGGGCGATCGCTACGCGCTGTTTTTGTCCTCCCGATAGCTTAGAAGGGTAGACATCGGCTTTTTCACTCAAACCTACCTTTTCGAGTAATTCCATTCCTTCAGCGCGCGCTTGCGCGTGGGAAAGATGTTTAACATTTACGGGCGCATACATGACATTTTTGATAACTGTCATGTGCGGAAACAAATGAAAGTGTTGAAACACCATGCCTACATTTTGGCGAATTTTCATGATGTCAGTTTTCTTTGCCGTCAAATCTATATCATTGATATAAACTTTGCCAGAAGTCGGCACTTCTAGGAGATTCATACACCGCAGAAACGTTGATTTTCCCGATCCTGAAGGGCCAATAATTGCGATTACTTCCCCACTATGAATTTCTGTAGTAATTCCTTGCAAAACTTTAAGAGTGCCAAAAGCTTTGTATAAGTCTTCTACTTTAACCGCTAACTTAGAATTGCGATTAAACTTGCGATCGCTAACTACTCCGTTGGAGTCTTCGTTCGAGTGCATAGCCCCCCCAGGTTAAGCTCATAACTAATAAGTAATATACAACGCCAGCAAATAGTAGAGGTTCAAAATAAATGTATTTTTCTGCTCCGACAATTTGAGCGCGGCGCAGCAAATCAGCTACACCAATTGTTGAAACTAACGCCGAATCCTTTAATAAGGCAATGCTTTCGTTTACCAAGGCTGGCAAAATATTTTTTAATCCTTGCGGCAAAATGATGTCTTGCATCATTGGTTTGTAGGGAATACCCAAAGACAAAGCGGCTTCTCTTTGTCCTTTATCTACAGCGAGTATTCCGGCTCTAATTGTTTCGGAAATATACGCCCCAGAATTAAGAGTAAAAGTAATTACCCCCGCGAGTAATGGCGGAATATTGTACCCTGTTATTTGCGGCGTTGCGTAATAAACTAAGGCTATTTGTAATAATAGCGGCGTACCTCTAAATACTGAAGTATAAGCCGTACCAAACCACTGTAAAGGCTTGATTGTCGAAATTTTGAATAAAGACAGTACCACGCCCCAAAGAAAACCGAAAAAGGCTGATATGAGGGTAAATAATAATGTTGTGCCGATCCCTTCAATAATGTAGGGAATACTAGGAGCTATTTTGCTAAAACCAAAGCTTGAATTGGTAGGAGTTTCTGTAGCTGTGGCAACGGTTTTACCATTATTTTCAAACCATTTCACAACCAATTTTTCGATTTCGCCGCTTTGTTTCATTTGCGCCAAAACCCGGTTAAAATCGGCAACTCGTGGCGAGCCTTTGGGAAATGCGATCGCACTTCCCGCTTCGCCTACATTGGGAATAGTTGTAAATTCTAAGTCTGGATTATTATTTATAAATCCTTTAGCGATCGTATCTTCAATAATTGCCGCTTCTATGCGTTTTGCTTTAACTTCTTGGATAATTTCTGAAGTTTTGTTTAAAGATTTGAGTTTGACATTTTTAAATTCTTTGGCTGTGGTTTCTTGAGTTGAGCCTAGTTGTACGCCGACATTTTTACCGCTTAAATCTTCTGGCGTTTTTAAATTACTACCTTTTAAACTAACAATTGTATTTTTTGCTTCGTAATAAATATCAGAAAAATCAACGTTTTTTTTACGCTCTGCGGTTGGTGTCATTCCAGCCATAGCAAAGTCGGCGCGTTTTGATTGTAATGCCGGAATTATGCCATTAAAATCTGTATCAGTAATTGATAACTCTAAACCAAGCTCTTTTGTAATGTATTTAGCAATATCTACATCAAAACCAATAATTTCATTTTTCCCAGAAGCCGTATCGCGAAACTCGTAGGGTGGATAATCCGCAGACGTAACCATTACTACTTTTTCGCCAGACTGCGCGATCGCTTTTTCTACTAAACTATTTCCACTAATAATACTCAAAGCAACTACGGCAAAAAGCGTAATTGCAACTATTATTTTTTTTCTTGTCATTGTTAGCAATTTTTACGCACCGTAGCTAATAGGTTAATCAAAGGTAAGTTGTAGATTTGCCGCCACTATCTTAAGAGGTATTTAACCTAGTTTTAATCATAATAAGTTTAGAAAACAAAGGATGTTCTAATTACGCCAATAACTACGTCAGGGTTGCGCGAGTCATGATTCGGTGCAGTAAGCCAAAAGAAACCAGGGGTGACAGAAATATTGTCATTTAACTGATACTTATAGAAAGCTTCAATATGCAAACCACTATTGCGATCGCTTCTACTTTGTACGCCATTTTCAATTGGTAAACCAATAGCACTTGCAAGCGCATCGTTGCTAGTTTCTGTTAATCTTGGTTGCATCCCCACCACAACGCCGCCTAAATTACCTTTTTTGCCTAAGTCAGGGAAAGATAAAGTAACGGCATAATTAAATATACTGGCATCGCCTTTTATACCGAGACTCCGCGCGGCGGTATAACCAACCCATCCACCCAATTCAAAACCGCTACTAATACGATAATTAGTTTGGATACCGTAGCCATTGCCAATTACAGGGCCAGATCCAATTATTTTCGCTGCATTACTTCCAGCTAAAGTATCAACCCCATTGCGTGGCGAGTAGGAATTAAGGTAAAGGAAACTAAGTTTTAACCGACTTCCGCTATAAACCAATTGCCCAAAAGCACTGTAGCCACCATTAAATAAACCAGAATCCTCGCCGGGGTTGTTGGGTGCGCCTGTAGCAGAATCTTCGCCAAAATAGCCCGCATCTAGGCTTAGAGTTTTAGTTAAGCTGTAATTGGCTGCAATACCTGCTTGATTGCCTAAAGGAAAATATACCGGGTTTACTTGACCAAAGTTAGAAAGTGCGCCGTTGGCTGTATCTATAAAAGGGCTAATGGTATCGGTAACATAAGAGGGATCGATGGTATTAGCTTCTAGGTAAATTTTGAGTTTTTCGCCGACGGGAAAGCGGTATTCTAGCTGGCTAAGTCTAACTTCACCGCTTTGAGTTACACTGCTAGGAGTAAAACGGGTTTCATTAGAAACGCCGCCAATCGCTACTTCAGGACTTCCGCCAAAGGTTGCGCCAGTATCAAGTAATCTTAAATTAGTAGATTGAAACCGGGTGCGTAAACGATCTTCACCAGTAAAGCTAGTATTAAAGTCTAGGCGGAGACGATAACCAAGATTAGTGTTATTAATTGAATCGGCATTATCTCCAAAAGCATCGCCAATGTAAGTAATTACTTCACCGTTGATTTTAGTTGTCGTCGAAAATTGGTTAGATTCTAATTCTGCTACTTGTACTTCTAGCGCATCGACTCTACCCCGCACCGCCGTAAGTTCAGTAGCAAAATCCTGTTGCAATCGCTGTAAACTAACTAAGTCTTCTTTCGTAACTAAATTAGTAGTTGAGGACGCAATAAGTTCGTTGATTCTATCTAAGCAGGCATTTAAACCCGCCGCAAATTCGTACCTAGTTAAAGCGCGGTTTCCCCGGTATGTGCCATCGGGATAGCCTGCAATGCAACCGTAACGCTCTACTAGCGATTGTAATGCTTGAAACGCCCAATCTGTAGGTTGTACGTCAGATAACTGCGCTACGGAAGTAACTTGCGCTAAAGCTTCTGGCATTTCTACCTTAGAGCGATCGCCCGTTTCTGCTGTTATTGGGTATTCTTCAGCTAAAACAATGTTTCCACTCGCCAAAATACTCGCGCTTATCGCTGTCCACAGCCCTAATTTTCCTAAAAATTTTGTCACGGACTCACACCTAATTTTGCTTTAGCTTTAAATAAAAGCAGAAAAATTTTAAATTTCTCTTTTCATCTAAGGCTAGACAACATACAAAATATACGATTTGCGATCGCTAAAGTTATGTATTTATCAATACCAATCGCCCTGATAGACGTACAAGCATACAAAGCAATTAATTATCTAAATCAGTGATATAGCTAATAATTAATGGTGTGATTTTAGACTCAACTTGATTAATAATTGAGCGATCGCTGTTTGTCCAAATTCTCGATTTGCCAAACACGCAAGGCTGTAAAATTCCCCACAATTGACCATCGTGACACAAATGAGCGTGAATTAATGCCCGGTGTCCGAAGGTTTTTTGCTCAAAATCTTTGTTAACTATTTCTGGGTTAGCAATTTCTACATCTTCTACAAAAATAGAAGGCTTGTTACACAGTGCAGCAGCAAATAAAGGATCTTCTTGGGGTAAAGCTTCGGGTTCTTGTTTCCACTGGTAGTCATCTACATCGGGAATTTCTAGAGTACGTCGCCAACAGTTGACAACTTTACCAAATTTTGTTTGGGGATTACGCAAGTACAGAAAAATGCGATCGCATTGCAAAGCTTCCCCCATTGCTGGTAATAAAGCTGTAAAAACTGCTACGGGTTCTTTATAGTCATTAAAAATCTGGTCTAAAGTCGTCATAGTTACAGGTATAAGGCTTATTTCTCATCCTGCAACGAGCAAGCGCCTTTTTTCTCATCCTTGTGAAAGATATTAATTGCTAAAGGTAAATGTTTTATTGAGCATTGATAACGCTGTTTTTCCATCGGTGTTAATAGTAAATCTGTAACTAGCTGAGGGGATTAATTTGAATTGTTAAAAACTTTTTCTTTCAACTCTGTAACTGATTTAAAAATTTGTTTTATAAAATAAACTCGCAAGCGCGATTTTTAAAGCGCTGGTAGCAGTTTTCAAGAGAAGCTTCAAAACTGGAAAAGTTAAATATTTCAATTCTATTAATTTGCTGATATATTTCATTATCTGGAAATATTTGAGAAGTATCTTCAACTTGTCCAAGGACGATCGCCTCTGTTTGTGGATCGTAGTTGTTTAAGCGGCGCTCTATTTGCGATCGCACAAGTTCTGCTAAGTTGATATACCAGTGGGGAAACTTTCTACTATTGCCCGTCAATGGTTCTAGCAGTGGTAGTTTTAACATATTGGCTTTGCTGACATATGTTAAAGCAAACTCTGGGTCTTCCTTTTCCCACAAAGGAGTCAGCGCTACAAAGCCACGTCCCTCGTTTTGCCAACCTTGATAAGCAACAAAGCCAATAGCTTCGTGATTTGCGATCGCGTAAGAGCGATACAGTAAAGCTGGATGAAGAACTAATATACTATCTCCATTATTAGATTCTGGTTTAACTATCGCTACATCCGGTGTCAAAAGCTGCCTACAAAAGTGCTTGCTAGTCTTTAACCTGTACTTGTTACTCATGCCTTATTACTTCTAACTTTTGAGCGTTGATTAATTTCGTGTTGGTTTATAAGAATACGCAAGCTGAAGACCGATCGGATTTACCTTCTTTACACTTATTTACATTTATTAATGTGCTAGTATAAATAAATACAAAAGCTTGATTTTGAAGCAAGTATTTAGGGAAAGTAACGGGCTGTAAGTCCTACCTTTTCGATAAAAAGTATCTGTACCGACTTGCTATAGAAAAGGCATGATAAACTTAAATTCGCTTAGATTCAAATTTAAAAAATCATTGCCGCCACAGGATTTAGAGCTAATTCAAGCACTGAAAACAGGTCAACCATCAGCTATAAGTAAGCTTTACGATCGCTATGGTGCGGTGGTGTATGGATTGGCATTAAAAATCTTAAAAGATGCTCAAGAAGCAGAAGATTTAACTCAGGAAATTTTTGTGAGTCTTTGGCACAATAACACTTACAATCCGGCGCGTGGCTCATTAAGTAATTATTTAGTCATCATGACGCGATCGCGATCGTTAGATAAATTGCGATCGCGCACTTCGCGCAGTAAGTTTCTCGAACGCTGGCAAAATACGACAACGCAAACATTTTCGCGATCGGCTTTCGAGCAAGTCGATATTTGGGATACTTCCCAGCACGTCACGGAGGCATTAGCGCAACTTCCAGAGCAGCAGCGTAAAATATTAGAGATGGCATATTACCAAGACCTCAGCCAGTCAGAAATTGCCAAAATATTAAATATACCTCTCGGTACAGTGAAAACTTCGGCTCGTCAAGCCCTAAAAAAACTCAAAAAAAGTTTATCTTATCTAACTAAATAGCTGCCCTATGTATGAATCTTCAACCCCTAAAAATTTAGAAGACTTAACTGTGGGCTATGTCCTTGGCAACTTATCTGTTGAAGAAGCGGAGAAATTTAGCCAGCTTTTGGCAAAAAATCCCCAGTTAGAGCAAGATATAGCGCAATGCCAAGAAGTCTTAGGGCTGTTACCTTACGCTCAAGTTCAAGCACCACCAGCGCATTTACGCGAGGCTATTTTGGCGACTATAGAAAAACCAATAAGCATTACTCCCGCCTCAAAATCATTGGTTTTACCTTGGACTAAAATTGTGGCGGGAACGGCGGCAATTTTTGCTTTAGCGCTGGGTGTAGATAGCTATCATTGGCGACAACAGTACAGCCAAGCAAGTCACGTAATTAATGTATTGCAGGGCGAGCAAACGCATATTTACTCTTTAAAAGGTAAAGAGCCAAAATCAATGACAGTAGGCAGCGTATTTATGGATTTTGAGGCAAATAAAGCAGTTCTTGCTATGCAAGACTTACCTCCCCCGCCCCCAGGTAAAACTTATTGGCTTTGGGCTGTAGTTGACAATCAAACTATACGTTGCGGACAGTTTAAAGGGGGTGCGGATGGTACGAGTTTAGAGGAAATATCTATTCCTGCTGGCGTATACGGCGACAACTCAGAAATCTCGCAGTTATTTGTCACTGTAGAATCTACTACACCAAAATATCCCGGCACTCAAGTAGTAATGGTTAAAGCTTCTTGATTGTGCGGCAAGTTACATTGCTGTGAAATGAATTTCTAGATGCTAATTTAGAGCGATCGCAATTTTTTGAAGCATTGAAACCGAATGTCCCTCATAATCAGCATTTTCTAAGCAGGCAATTACAGGCTGTTTTGTACCAATGCGATCGGCTAGTTGCTGCTGGGTTAGCCCGGCTTTGATTCTAGCTTCGTATATTGACGTTGCTACTTGAGCATTAATAGTAGCTTCTGCCACCATTTCTTGCAGCTTAGAATCGGAGCTAGAAATTGCGCGATCGCATTACCAAAGCAAACAAGCGGATTTAGATATACAAAACCCGCCTGTATAGGTTTTTAACTAAGGCGATTTATGCCAAGCTGCATAGAAATCGGGATAAGTCATATTTTGGGCGCAATGCCAAATTAGGTTGTAACAATTTTCGTACCAGTAAGAATCATATCGCCCGACGAATTTACTAAGGCAAGTTTTCAAAGCTACAATTACTTGCGGCATTTGGTTAATAGGCAAAATTTCTTGTAATTTGTTGATAACATAATAAATCGATATCCAATTTGCTCCGTCGTCCCATTCATCAGTTTGTAAATTATTCCATCTATCAACAGCTTGGATGAAATTAATCAAGGTCAAGAGCGCTTTTTGATTCCCTGGATCGATTTTGTCCAAACTACAAGCTGCAAGGAACAAAAGTTCATTATCTTTACTGGAATCAATAAATTTAGTTAAAGCTGCGATCGCATCTTTATTACCACCCGCAAAGTCTCCTAAGTCTCTAATAGCCATAGAGAGATTGCCATCATTTTTTACAGTTTTGAGCAGCTTTACTAAGGCAGCGATCGTTAGTTGATAGCTAGGATCGATTCTTAGCAAAATTTTAGTTGCGTACCAAGCATTATAGTTGTCATCTTTTGGAGCTGGTGGAGATTTACTTAAATATTGAATTAGCTCAAATAGAGTATCTAGGGC
>JAPJOW010000039.1 GCA_030826005.1 Aliterella sp. RAGGC_92 | reverse complement strand
TATAAACTTGGTCGCCCTGAATTTCTAAAACCGCTTCTTTAAAGCCGCCCATTTCTGCCAAAGATTCGCTAATTAGCTTTACTTTCCAGCGTTGAACCTCAGCGTAGCGCGAGTACATCCGCACTAAATCCCCTGCCCAAATACTCGCTTCATCGCCGCCAGTTCCGGCACGAATTTCTAACATGATGTTTTTATCATCATTAGGATCGCGTGGCAAAAGCAACATTTTCAAACGAATTTCTAGTTGCTCTAGTTTCGCCTCTAATTCCTGCACTTCACTAGCAGCAATTTCTTGAAGTTCGGGGTCGCTGGCTGATTCCTTAAATACCTGACGAGCGCCAATTAATTCTTCCGTAGCATTTTTCCAATCTTCGTAGCTATTAACTATTGGTTCTAAGGAAGAACGCGCCTTAGCTACCCGTTGCATCTCGTCGGGATCTCTAGCAACATCTGGGTCAGCAAGGCGGCGGTTTAATTCATTAAAGGTTTGCTCGACAGACTTGAGTTTGTCTAATAGGTAAGTTTCAGCCATAACGAAAAGTCGCGTAATTATGCAAGGAAGGATAGGTTAGTTAGACTAGCAACAAGCTTTAAGCTAACCAACGCTACTTTTTATCTTCTTGAGTTGGCTCGGCTTCCATCATGCCGTACTTACGCATAAACCTTTCTACCCGCCCTTCGGTGTCAATCATTTTTTGCGTACCAGTATAAAAAGGGTGATTTCCCGACCATACATCAACGTGTAATTCTGGTTTAGTAGAGCCGACAGTCATTACAACTTCGCCGTTGCAATAAACTTTTGCTTCTGGATACCATTTTGGATGAATATCTGGTTTTGCCATTGTTTTAGTGAAGAATTTACTTAATTTATTGTAGCGAAAAATCGTTGTTTCCCCGTAGAGACGTTGCGGTGCAACGTCTCTCTCGCCATCGGTTTTGAGATCGCGTCCCAAAGTTTTAACGCTTCGAGAACTGAGGTGCTTTACGAGCTTTGTGCAATCCGTATTTTTTGCGCTCTTTAGCTCTAGGATCGCGGGTAAGATAGCCTTCTTTTTTCAAAGGCGGGCGGTTGTCAGGGTCAAGCTTGCATAACGCACGGGCAACACCCAAGCGAATTGAGTCCGATTGTCCGGTTAAGCCGCCACCATGAGCATTTACCAAAATGTCATACTCACCTTCTAAGCCCAAAGTTTCTAGAGGTGCTTTAGTGACAGAAATATAGTTAGCGTTGAACTGAAAATACAAATCCCCTGGTTTATCGTTAACAGTCAATTGACCAGTACCAGGAACTAGGCGTACCCGTGCTACTGACGACTTACGACGACCTGTACCCCAGTAAACGGCACGACCGCTATTTGCTTCTACTGCTTGCATTATTTATCTGCTCCGGGAATTGTTTGAATTTTTAACTCTGTAGGTTGCTGTGCCGAGTGGGGATGATCGCCACCAGCATAAACTTTTAGCTTAGTAAATAGCTGCTTGCCCAAACTGCTTTTAGGTAGCATCCCTTTAACGGCTTGTTCGATTATCCGCTCTGGAATCCGGGCTTGAAGTTTAGCAAAAGTTTCGGTTTTCATCCCGCCCGGTCGTCCAGAGTGACGGCGGTAGAGCTTTTGAGTGCGCTTTTTGCCTGTAACGACTATTTTTTCGGCATTTACGACAATTACAAACCCGCCCGTATCCATGTGGGGGGTAAATTCCGGCTTGTTTTTGCCGCGTAAAACCATTGCCACTTCACTAGCTAATCGTCCGAGGCGTTGGTCTGCGGCATCGACTATATACCAGTCGCGGTTAATAGTATCCTGGGGTGGAAGATAAGTTTTTTCCATTTTTAGAGTGTCCTGTAAAATTTAATTACGTGCTAGATAGAGGGCAAAACTAATTTAGGCATGGTGTCGTACCAGACCTCCGGGGGAAAAGGAGAGTCATCATAACCGACTCTTAGCAAACATAAACCGCAGGCGGGGGCAGCGTGTTTCACTTCGTCTCGGCGCTCTTGCTGCCATAGTTCAGTAAATTCCTCCAGACTCCGCTTACCCGTACCTACTTGCACCAGTAGCCCTACAAGTAATCGCACCATGCCATACAAAAACCCGTTTGCTTGAATTTCAATATGAATAAAGTCTAGAGCGCGATCGCACTGCACTTGTTGCACTTCTACCCAAGAATGCGATCGCTTTGAGCCTGTACGATGAAAGGCTGCTAAATGATGAGTTCCCAGCAATGTCTTTAACGCTGCTTGCATCAAAGTTTCATCTAGGGGCGCATAATAATAGTGCCAACTAAAGGGACTAACAAACAAGTTTGGTCTAGCATTGGTATATAGCGTATAGCGATACCGCCGCCACTTAGCGCTAAACCGAGCGTGCCAAGATTCGCTCACCGCCGCACTCGCCCGGATTAAAATATCGGCGGGTAAGTAACCATTTAGAACCGATGCCCAACGCTGTCCTGGTATCAAGCTATTATGCTCAAAATGGGCGACTTGAGCGGCAGCATGAACCCCGGTATCTGTTCTTCCCGCACAGTGCAGCGTTACTTGATGTCCCAAAACTTTTTTGAGGATTTTTTCAATCTCCGCTTGAACGGTACGCTGCTGTAGTTGCCGTTGCCAGCCATAAAAATTAGTACCCAAGTATTGAATTACTAAGGCGACTTTATGTTTAGGCGTTGGGGAAGACAAGGCAACCATGTTTTAGCTTACACGAGTTCAATAATTGCCATTTCTGCATTATCTCCACGCCGAGGCATGGTTGACAAAATGCGGGTATAACCACCATTGCGGCTGCCGTAGCGAGTGGGTACTTGCTCAAATAAAGCATGAACCAATTGCTTATCGTAAATAAAGCCCATCGCCTGACGACGAGCCGCTAAAGAGCCATCTTTAGCTAAGGTAATCATCTTGTCTGCTTCTTGACGAACGACTTTCGCTCTAACTTTAGTTGTAGTAATCCGACCATGCCGGATTAATTCTGTAGTTAAAGCTCGCAGTAAAGCGCGGCGTTGGTCTGTGGGTTTACCGAGTTTTTTTATTTTATTGCGGTGACGCATAACAATTGGGGAGTAATTAGTTAGAAGGTGAACGCTGATTCTAGCTAGTTTTAGGTGATTTTTCGTGAGGTAAAGTGATACCCAAGCGCACTTGCAATGCTTCTATTACTTCTTCTGCGGATTTTTGCCCAAAGTTTTTAATTTCTAGCAAATCTTCCTGGGTGTAATCTAATAAATCGGCGACGGAGTTTACTTGCGCTCGCTTGAGGCAGTTATAAGCTCTGACCGACAATTGCAGTTCTTCAATGGGAATTTGGCTAGTAGGATCTTCATCGGTGGGCAACTCGTCTTGCATCGCCTCT
This sequence comes from Aliterella sp. RAGGC_92, assembly GCA_030826005.1. Classification (GTDB taxonomy): domain Bacteria; phylum Cyanobacteriota; class Cyanobacteriia; order Cyanobacteriales; family Chroococcidiopsidaceae; genus Aliterella. The sequence goes on along the minus strand of JAPJOW010000039.1, from coordinate 20,155 downwards.
AGAGAGATATCTTTTAGTGGATTAAATAATTCAACTAAAATACTAGCCGCCGCCGAGAGCGATTCTTGAGGAGTAACGCTGCCATTTGTCCAGATTTCCAAAATTAGCCGATCTTTTGGAGTAGAGCCATCTACGCGCGCATCTTCGACGCTGTAGTTGACTTTGTGGACGGGCATAAATACAGCATCAATTTGGAGAAAATCTAAAGATGTCGCTTCATCTCGTCCCCGTTCAATAGTGCGGTAGCCTTTGCCTCTGTCGATGCGAAATTCCATTTCTAATTTTGCGCCCTCAGCTAAAGTTGCCACGTACTGATTGGGATCGACTATTTCCACTTCCGAAGGCAAGTCAAAGTGAGCGGCGGTAACTATGGTCGGGCCTGTAACTAATAGTCGCCCAATTTGAGGTTGAGAGGAGTAGCTTTTTAAGACTACTTCTTTCATCCGCATGAGAATTTCGATTACATCTTCGCGCATTCCCGGAATGGTCGCAAATTCGTGATTGACTCCAGCAATCCGAACGGCAGTCACTGCCGTACCTTCTAGGTTTGAAAGTAAAATTCGCCTTAGAGCGTTACCCAGCGTAGTGCCTTGACCGCGTTCGAGAGGCTCAAGGACAAATTTACTATATAGACTCCGATGTTCCTGAGTATTAGACTCGACACATTCAATTTGATATTGCGCCACGGAGTAACCTCCCTTATATTAGCTGCCACTATCGGGCAGATTATTTTCCTTTACTGATCGATGGTCTTGCCTACATCATGGGCTGTAGGACTTTTTGGTTCTCGGTTTAAACTCGACGGCGCTTGGGGGGACGGCAGCCGTTATGGGGAATCGGGGTAATATCACGAATTAGCGTAATTTCTAGTCCCGCTCCTTGTAAGGCTCGAATTGCGGTTTCTCGACCCGAACCCGGCCCGCTTACCATGACTTCGATTTGCCGCATTCCTTGGTCTACGGCTCTGCGGGCAGCGCTTTCAGCAGCAGTTTGGGCGGCGAAAGGAGTTCCTTTTTTCGCGCCTTTAAAACCACTAGATCCGGCGGATGCCCAAGAAATTACATCGCCATTTTGATCGGCGATCGTAACGATGCTGTTGTTAAAAGTAGACTGGATAAAAGCAATGCCGTTGGGTACGTTACGTTTTTGCTTTTTAGCTCCAGGTTTTTTGTTTGTTTGTCGCGCCATAACTGAAAATAGCTAAATAATGCTGAGTAAAGGAAATAATTAAGTTACTTGCCACTGGGTGCTTTTTTCTTCCCAGCTACGGTTTGTCTCCTACCGCGCCTAGTTCTGGCATTGGTACGAGTTCTTTGTCCGCGCACGGGTAAACCCATACGATGGCGGCGACCTCGATAAGTGCCGATATCAATTAGCCGCTTAATCGACATTGATTCTAGGCGGCGCAAGTCTCCTTCGACTTGGTAAGATTCGATCGCGCTCCGCAAGGCTGTAACGTCTGCATCGCTTAAATCTTTGACGCGAGTGTCTGGATTTACCCCTGTAGTTGTCAAAATATTTTTCGACCGCGATAATCCAATTCCATATATGTAAGTAAGACCGATTTCGACACGCTTATCGCGCGGAAGGTCTACACCAGAAATCCGTGCCACGTTTTTTTCTCCTTAAGTTGGCGGTGCTAAATAACTCGATAAATAATTCTTGTATCTAACGATTTAACTAACTAACCTTGTCTTTGCTTGTGTTTTGGGTTAGAACAAATTACCATTACTCGACCGCGACGGCGAATAACATTACACTTTTCACAAATTCGACGAACAGAGGCTCTAACTTTCATTGTTGTTGCTTTATTACAAACTCTAAATTATATCACGATTGACTACTTGTAGTACAGATTGTTAAACTAAAGTTTGCTCTAACTACTTTTTCCGCAAACGGTAGGTAATTCTGCCTTTAGTTAAGTCGTAGGGTGTCAATTCAACTTTGACGCGATCGCCTGGTAAAATTTTGATGTAATTACGACGAATTTTCCCAGAGATGTGAGCCAACACATCGAATCCGTTATCGAGGGCTACCCGAAACATCGCGTTCGGCAACGAGTCTGTGACTGTGCCTTCCATTTCAATTAAATCTTGTTTAGACAAGTGATATTTTCCTCAATTCTACTGGCTGTTTTACTACCCACAGCTAAGGGCGACATAGCATAGAGATTAAAACAATTCCACTTTCTATTAATATATCTTATCCAGCCCCAAGCTAAAGTTTGATTATCAAATTTATGTGGATTTGTCAACTAGGCGGCTACTACTTGGTGCAAGTCGGTGTTAACAGATTCTAGAGATTGATTGCCGTTGACGTAAACTAATTGTTGGCGATCGCGGTAAAAGCCAATTAGAGGTGCGGTGTCGGCATGGTAAACTTCCAAGCGACGGCGAATCACGTCTTCCGTATCGTCAGGACGACCGCGACCTAAAAGTCGCTCGATCAAAATATCGTCGGGTACGTCTAAATTTACGACTTGAACGTGACCTTGACCGAGTTTTTGCAGTAATCCGTCCAAAAACTCTGCTTGGCTGACGGTACGGGGAAACCCATCTAAAATCCAACCAGAATTAGTATCGCTTTGATGCAGGCGTTCCTCAACCATGTCTTGGACTAAATGGTCGGGTACGAGTTCGCCGCGATCCATGTAATCTTGGGCTTTTATCCCTAGAGGCGATCGCGCCCTTAACGCCTGACGCAAAATGTCCCCCGTAGAAACATGGGGAATTTGCAATTTTTTTGCTAATGCCTGTGCTTGAGTTCCTTTTCCAGCACCAGGGGGACCGAGGAAAATCAGTCTTGCCACTATTGTTTTACCATTCCTTCATAGCGCTGGGAAATTACATAAGTACGCACTTGTCTTGCCGTATCAATCGCCACACCAACGAGAATTAGTAAAGAAGTCGCACCCAAACCTCTAAAAGTTGGCACGCCTACCGCACTTTCTACCGCCGTCGGAATAATAGCAACGATGCCTAAAAACAAAGCGCCCAGTAAAGTCAAGCGATTGAGAACTCCCTCTACATATTCGCTAGTTGCTTTTCCCGGACGAATACCAGGGATACTAGCGCCCATTTTTTTCAAGTTTTGCGACAAATCGACTGGATTAACAATCAAAGAGGCATAAAAATAACTAAAGAAAATGATGGAAACTAGATACACAAGCGCGTAAGCCCAAGGAGCAGACCCACCAGGGCTAAGGTAGTTAGTAGCAATATTGCTTAAAGTTTGGTTTCCCGTCGCATTAGCTAAAAAAGCAGGCAAAATCAAGATACTAGAAGCAAAAATAATCGGCATTACTCCCCCCTGAATTAACTGCAAAGGCAAGTAACTGCGCCGTTCTTCTTGAACTTTTCTTCCTACTTGACGACGAGCGGAAAGGATAGGAATTTTGCGGCTGGCTTCTTGAACGAAAACAATGCCAACAATCGTAACTAGAAACACCAATAACAGAACTACAACCCGACCGACGGCGGCTCTACCGCCCGTTTGAGCAAAAGTAATCGTATCGCCTAAAGATTTGGGCAAAGCCGCTACAATGTTGACAAAAATCAGCAAAGATGCGCCATTACCAACACCGCGTTCTGTAATTAATTCCGATGCCCACATAATGAACATCGAACCAGCGACAAGAGCGATCGCCGTTTGAATTACAAAAGCAGGTCCTGGAGTTATTGCAAAAGGACGTACCCAAATAGCGGCAATAAAAATACTCTGCAAAACTGCCCATCCAAAAGACACATAACGAGTAATTTGCGATATTTTCCGCCTCCCAGCTTCTCCTTCATTTTTTTGTAAATTTTCCAATGCTGGGATTGCTGCCGTCAACAATTGAATGATGATTGAGGCATTGATGTAAGGCAAAATACCTAAAGCAAAGATCCCTAAAGTAGAAAGTCCACCACCGGAAAAGATATCTAAAAAGCCAATAATAGCGTTATTATTTTGTACGGCTTGGGCAAATTGTTCGCGATTGATTCCTGGTATAGGCAGAAACACACCAAGACGCGCCAATATTAATATTCCAATGGTGACAAACAGCCGTCCTCTCAGTCCGGCGGTTTGTGCCATCTGCATAAAAGTTTCTTGAGCAGTTGGGGCTTTATCTCGACTAATCATAAAGTACCTTTTTAATTATTTTGGCACTGGATTGTTTGCGGCTAAACGTGCTAAAAATTTAGCCTGCTTAAACTATTTGACAACTGCCCCCAGCCGCTTCAATTTTAGTTTTTGCCGAAGCTGTAAAAGCGGCGGCTTGGACTGTAAGCGGTACGCTTAGTTCGCCATCGCCCAAGATTTTTAACGAACCTTTAAAGGTTGTCAAAATCCCTGCGGCTTTTAAAGAAGCAACATTTACTTCCGTATTGGCAGCTAAAGTAGCAAGTTTGGAAACATTAACTGTAGTGTAAACTTTCCGGTTAATTAGGGGGAAGCCCTTTAACTTAGGAACGCGCCGATATAAAGGCTGCTGTCCGCCCTCAAAGCCAGGTCTAGTACTGCTACCAGAACGAGCTTTTTGTCCGCGCATCCCCTTACCCGCACTTGCTCCCTGTCCGGCAGCAATTCCTCGCCCTAAGCGGCTGGAGCGTTTCCTCGATCCTTTTTGTGGCTTGGCATCGTTTAATCGCATGGTGGTTAAGTAGTATAAAGATTTTCAATGGGTACGCCGCGCTCGGTCGCGACTTCCGACATCGTGCGCAGAGTAGAAAGGGCATTAACTGCCGCCCGTGCGTTGTTAAGTGGATTGTTTGAGCCGAGTTGCTTTGCCAAAATATTGCGAACTCCAGCTAATTCCAAAACCGTACGAACTGCACCCCCAGCAATTACACCCGTTCCTGGGGCTGCCGGACGCATCATAACTTTCGCGCCGCCGCCGATACCATTTGTCGGGTGGGGAATAGAGTTACTCTTAGTAATTGGCACGTCGATTAAGTGTTTTTTGCCATCAGCTACGCCTTTTTTGACAGCGCCGATCACATCGCCTGCTTTACCGACACCAATACCAACTTGACCGCGTTCGTTGCCGATCGCTACAATGGCTCGAAAACTAAGTTTTTTACCACCTTTAACTACTTTGCTAACGCGGCGAATTTGAATTACGCGCTCTTGAAAAGTAACTTCTTTCTCTTTCGTGCGCTTATTAGTTTTGCGCCGTTCGGTTGCCATAATTTATATTCCTCAGTAGATGTTGGCTTTAAAAATCTAACCCAGCTTCGCGCGCGGCTTCGGCAAGAGCTTTGATTCGACCGTGATAGAGGTTTCCCCCCCGGTCAAATACAACTTTAGAGATGCCTTTTTCTATAGCTCGTTCAGCGATTAACTTGCCTACTTCTGTAGAGGCGGCGCAAGTAGCACCTAATTCTAAGGACTTTACCGCCGATTCAACGGTAGAAGCTGCCACCATAGTTAGATGCTGAGTATCATCTATAACTTGAGCATAAATATGTTGATTAGAGCGAAAAACTGACAAACGGGGGCGTTCTTGGCTGCCGAAAACTTTGCCACGCACGCGGCGGTGTCGGCGGATTTTTGATTGATGGCGAGTGAGTTTCATGGTTTACTTCTTACCTGTCTTACCAGCTTTACGTCTAACCGCTTCTCCGGCGTAGCGAATACCTTTACCTTTGTAAGGTTCGGGAGGACGAACGGCGCGAATTTTGGCGGCAGTATTGCCTACTTCTTCTTTATTAAAACCGCTAACAATTACGTTAGTGTTTGTTTCTACGGCAATTGTTACGCCGTCCGGGGGGTCAATAATTACCGGGTGGCTGTAGCCTACGTTTAAAGTTAGGGTACGCCCCTGAACTTGAGCCCGGTAGCCCACCCCTTGAATTTCCAAGCGGCGCTGGAATCCTTGAGAAACTCCCTCAACCATGTTGGCAACTAAGGTACGAGATAAACCGTGCATTTGCCGAGAGGGGCGGGATTCGTCGCGCCGCTTGACAAGTAGGGTATCTCCTTCTTGTTCTACCGTCACGGCGTTAGAAAGGACGCGGGATAGTTCGCCTTTAGGACCTTTAACAGCAACGTGCGACCCATCAATTGTGACTGTAACTTTATTAGGGACAGTAATGGGTAGCTTACCAATTCGAGACATAATTCAATACTCCTATTTATTAGCTGTTAGTTAAGGAACTATTTACTGCTAATGGTTCTACCAGACGTAGCACAGAATTTCGCCCCCCAGTCCTTGACGGCGGGCTTCGCGGTCGGTCATGATGCCGCTAGAAGTGGAAATAATGGCAATGCCGATTCCACCCAATACGCGCGGTAGCTCTTTGTGGTTGGCATAAACGCGCAAACCTGGTTTGCTTACCCGTTTTAAGGCATTAATCAAAGGCTGACGATTTTTACCTTTGTATTTTAAGGCGATCGTCAAGTTGCATTTGATTCCTTCACCTTCTTCGCCGACTTCAGCAATAAAGCCTTCGCTTTGCAGCACTTTAGCGATATTGCGAGTTAGTTTTGTTGCTGGCACGCGCGTAACCTGATGCCGTGCCATATTGGCGTTGCGGATGCGCGTCAGCATATCTGCAATTGTGTCGTTAGCCGCCATCGTTTCCTCTAATTACAATTTTATTGATCTCGAAAAGGCATTCCAATTTCTTTGAGCAAAGCACGACCTTCTTCGTCAGTTTTGGCTGTGGTGATAATTGAAATATCTAAGCCGCGAATTTGATCGATGCTGTCATATTCCACTTCGGGAAATATTAGCTGTTCTCTTACACCCAAAGTATAATTACCGCGTCCGTCAAAGCTTTTAGGGCTAATGCCGCGAAAGTCGCGGATTCGGGGTAAAGACAAGCCAATTAAGCGGTCTAAAAAGTCGTACATCCGATCGCCGCGCAAAGTGACCATCAATCCGACGGGCATTCCTTGGCGAATTTTAAATCCGGCGATCGCTTTTTTAGCGCGGGTGACTACAGGTTTTTGCCCCGTAATTACTGCTATTTCGCTTAAAGAAGATTCTAAAGATTTAGCGTTTTGCGCTGCTTCTCCCAAACCCCGGTTGAGCGTGACTTTAATCACTTTGGGGACTTGTTGAATATTCTTATATTGAAATTGCTCGACTAATTTGGGAACAATTGTTTCTTGATATAAGCTTTTGAGTCGAGTTGCCATAGTTTTGGTGATAACTTTCCCTGGTCTTGGTCAGGGCTGATAATAGGGTGAAATTAAAGTAAGACAGCGATTAAAAATGCTACTTATCGAGTATTTCCCCAGTTTTTTTGAGCATTCGCAGTTTGCGTCCTTCTTCGTTAAAGGTGTAGCAAACCCGACTAGCTACGTTTTGTTTAGTCGAATACAGCATCACGTTCGAGCTATGAATAGGGAATTCGGCGGTGACAATTCTACCGGACTCTCCTTCTTGCTGGGGTTTGACGTGTTTTGTTTTAATATTCACGCCTTTAATTGTGACTTTGCTAGTTTTGGGAAAAGTCTCCACAACTTCACCAACTTTGCCACGATCTTTACCAGCAATCACTTGGACTGTATCGCCAGTTTTGACGTGCATTTTGTGCCGTTGGGGTAGCTTGTTTGCTTGCTTGGCTGCCATTACAGTACCTCTGGAGCTAGAGAAACGATTTTAGTAAAGTTTTTATCTCTTAATTCCCGCGCCACTGGCCCAAAAACGCGCGTCCCTCTAGGATTGCCATCGGCGTTGATAATTACCGCCGCATTATCGTCAAACCGGATGCACATACCGCTATCGCGATTCATGCCTTTACGAGTGCGGACTATTACCGCCCGGACAACATCGGATTTTTTGACGGCCATATTAGGACTAGCGTCTTTGACAACGGCGATAATCACATCGCCCACGTTGCCGTAACGTCGATTACCCGCGCCCATGACGCGAATACACATTAATTTTCTCGCGCCGCTATTATCGGCGACATTGAGGTAAGACTGGGGTTGAATCACGGTTGCGCCTCCTCGGTGGCTGCCGTCCGATTGAGGATATCAATCACAACCCAGCGCTTAGTTTTGCTCAAAGGTCTAGTTTCTTGAATGCGGACGCGATCGCCCACTACGCATTTATTTTCTTCATCGTGAGCTTTGTAGCGCTCGGTGCGGACTACAATTTTGCCGTACTTAGGGTGAGGAGAGCGGTTTTCGATGGCAACTACCACCGTTTTCTGCATTTTATCGCTTACCACTAAGCCAACTCTTTCTTTGACTGCCATAATTATCTACTCTGTTACTGCGGCTGCGATGGCTGCGAGTTTGCGTTCGTGTTCTACACTTAGTAACTGCGCTAACCGATGTTTGGCGTGGCGAAATTGGTGAGGTTTTTCTAGTTGTCTTGTGGCTTTTTGCAGCCGCAACTGAAACAACTGCTTTTTGACGGCAGTAATTTCCTCATTGAGTTCCTGGTCGTTTAAGCTTCTTGCTTCAGAAATTTTTGGAAGTGCCATGATTTATACTTCCTCCAATTGTTCGCGCATAATAAACTTGGTATGAATTGGCAGCTTATGAGAAGCAAGACGCATGGCTTCGCGGGCCGTAGCTTCGGGAACGCCAGTAATTTCAAATAAAATTCGTCCTGGCTTGACGACAGCTACCCAAAATTCGGGAGAACCTTTACCAGAACCCATCCGAGTTTCGGCGGGGCGCATGGTTACGGGTTTATCGGGGAAAATCCGAATCCAGATTTTGCCACCGCGACGCAGGTAGCGGTTCATTGCCCGACGACTAGCTTCAATTTGCCTTGAAGTTATCCAAGCGGGTTCTTGAGCTTGCAAACCAAAATCGCCAAAATTTAGGGTACTACCTTTAGTAGCGAGTCCTCTCATGCGTCCGCGTTGTTGTTTGCGGAATTTTGTTCTTCTTGGACTTAACATGACTTTGATTGGGGAGGGGGCAAGAGGGAAATAGTAGCAATTAAACTTACTAGCTAATTTCCTTCATTAGAGCGGTCTTCAAACTGTTGGCGGCGGCGTTGTTGAGTGCGTCGGCGCGGTTGATTATTATCGCCAGGAGCGGGTTGTTCTTGTCCGGGAATAATTTCTCCTTTAAACACCCACACTTTCACGCCTAAAATGCCGTAAATTGTTTTGGCGGTGCAGTAGGCGTAATCGATATCGGCGCGTAAAGTATGCAAAGGTACTCTGCCTTCGCGAGTCCATTCTGTCCGGGCAATCTCTGCGCCGTTTAGACGACCGCCGACTTGAATGCGGATGCCTTGAATTCCTGCTCTTTGAGCTCGTTGAATCGCTTGGCGCACGACGCGACGAAAGGAAACTCGGCGCTCTAACTGTCCGGCGATGTATTCAGCGATGAGGTAAGCATTAGCATCAACTTGCGGCACTTCTACCACGTTGATGCGAATTTGCCGATTGCCGCCTAGCAGTTCGTTAAGTCCGTTACGCAGAGCTTCAATTCCCGTACCGCCACGACCGACGACGACCCCAGGACGAGCCGTACTAACTTCTAGCTCTATTTGGTCAGCTTTGCGAGAAATTTTGACATCAGCGATCCCAGCGTTGTTAGCCGCCAGCCGACCGAGTTTTTTTTCTATATATTGCCGCAGCTTGTAGTCCTCTTGAAGCAGGCTAGGATAGCGCTGAGGGTCGGCGAACCATTGCGAACGATGCTCCTGAGTAATACCCAAGCGGAAACCGACTGGATTTATCTTTTGTCCCACAATTTAACGAGTCCTTGTGTGATGATTTACTTGGTTGGTGCGCCGGGAGCAACAGCTACCGTGATGTGGCACGTGGGCTTGCGAATTTGGTAAGCCCGACCTTGCGCTCTGGGTTGAAAGCGTTTGAGTACGGGACCTTGATCGGCAAAGGCTTGAGAGACTTTTAATTCCGCCGGATCGAGTCCGGCGTTATGCTCGGCGTTAGCAACGGCGCTCCGCAGCACCTTCAGTACGGGATCGCAGGCACGATAAGGCATAAATTCGAGAATTATTAATGCTTCCCTGTACGATCGCCCGCGAATTTGATCGAGAACTCGGCGCACCTTAAAAGGGGACATCCGAATATAACGAGCGATCGCTTTAATTTCTTTTGTATCAGCCATAATTTTCTCCTGTAGCTCTTAGGGGCTAAAAGCTTTATCTCCCGGCTTTTTTGTCACTTTTAGAGTGACCGCGAAACGTTCTTGTCGGGGCAAATTCGCCTAACTTATGTCCGACCATTTGTTCGCTTAGGAAAACTGGTACGTGCTGTCTGCCGTTGTGGACTGCGATCGTATGACCGACCATTTGCGGCAAAATTGTTGAAGCGCGAGACCAAGTTTTGATTACTTGTTTTTCGCCTTTGGCATTTAGCTTTTCTACTTTGGTAAGCAAGCTATCAGCGACAAAAGGCCCTTTTTTTAACGAGCGACCCATAATTTAATAGTTTTGAGTTGAGCAATTGGTTTTTAGGTTCGAGGCAAAAACAAAATTTAAGACTCTCTACCGCCTCTACCCCGTTTCGAGGATTTGCGCCGACGACGGATAATTAAAGCGCTGCTGGCTTTTTTCTTTTTGCGAGTCTTAGCTCCCAAGGTTGGTTTACCCCAAGGAGTAACCGGACCCGGTCTACCAATTGGCGCTCTACCTTCACCACCTCCATGCGGGTGGTCTACGGGGTTCATGACGCTACCTCTAACTTTCGGACGGCGACCTTTCCAGCGATTGCGCCCAGCTTTACCAGCGCTGAGGTTTCTTGCTTCGGAGTTACCTACTTGCCCTAAAGTGGCGTAGCATTCGCGGCGGATTAACCGAACTTCTCCTGAAGGTAACTTGAGAGTAACGTAATCGCCTTCTTTGGCTACAACTTGAGCGCTTGCACCTGCCGCCCGCACGATTTGCCCGCCTTTTCCGGCGGTAAGCTCGACGTTGTGGACGTTTGTACCCAAGGGAATATTGGATAGCGGTAAAGCGTTTCCATCTTCGTAAGGTGAATCGGGACCGGAGATAATCATCGTCCCCACCGCTAAACCTGCGGGGTGAAGAATATATCTTTTTTCGCCATCGCGGTAATATAGCAAAGCAATACGAGCGTTACGATTGGGATCGTATTCGATTGCTGCTACTTTGGCAGGAATATTGTGTTTATCGCGCTTAAAGTCAATAACGCGATAAAGTTGCTTGTGTCCGCCGCCCCGACGACGGCTAGTAATGACACCGCGATTGTTCCGCCCTTTGGGACGATGAACGGTGTAAGTTAAGCTTTTTTCCGGTTCGCTTTTGGTAATTTCCGCAAAATCGGAAACTGTACATTGGCGAGTGCTGGAAGTGTATGGTTTATAAGAACGAGTACCCATAATTATTAGTTTTGAGTTTTAAGGTTTGAGTTATTAAGACACTTTGAACTGATAACTAACTACACTTCTGGGAACAGAGCTTGTCTGATTTTTTCTTCGTCGCCAGGGGCTAAAGTTACGATCGCTTTTTTGTATTGCGGTTTGTACCCAGTATGCTTACCAACTCGCTTTTGTTTGCGGGGGGGCATATAAGTATTTACTTTAGTAATCTTGACTTGAAACAAGCTTTCGATTGCGGCTTTGATTGCGGGCTTAGTAGCTTGGGGAGTTACTTCAAAAGTGTATTTGTTTTGCTCCATCAGCAGGGTAGCTTTTTCCGTTACAATCGGGCGGCGCACTAAGTCAGGTAGATTTCGCTCGTCAAACTGCGTCACTATAAACCTCCTGAATTTTTGCTAAAGCGGCGGCAGTAGTAATAATTTTGTCGGCGTTTAGCACGTCGTAAATATTTAATTGATTTGCCGGATACATTTTTAAACCAGCAACATTACGGGCTGATAAATAAATGTTTTGATTTGGCTCCGTCACAATTATTAGAACTTTGGCAGTGCTTTCAATTCCCCACCGAGCGATCGCACTTGTCAATTCTTTCGTTTTTGGTCTGGGAAACTGTTCGGCAAATTCCTCTACCACAATCATGTCGTCTGTGCGACTAAAAAATGCCGTTCTTAACGCCAAACGGCGCTCTTTGCGGTTCATTTTTGTGCCAAAGTCTCTTGGCTTAGGGCCGAAAGTTACGCCACCACCGCGCCACAAGGGAGAACGAATCGATCCGGCTCTAGCGCGACCCGTACCTTTTTGCCGCCAGGGTTTGCGTCCCCCTCCGCGCACTTCGGCGCGAGTTTTTGTACAAGCATTGCCTTGTCTGGCGTTAGCTAGTTGGCGGATTAAAGCGCGGTGGACGACATGAGCGCTTGTTTGTTCTTTAGCAACTTTTAGTTCTAAAGTTGCTTGCCCAACGTCCTCTCCTTGCCAATTTTTTACTACACAATCAACCATATTGGTTTACCTCGTAATAGCCGTTGCTTGCGCTTTGAGCTATCAATTTGACTTTTAGTTTTTAAGTGGAGCGTTTTAACCTTTTGGCTGGCGAAATACTAAGTAACGCGCCAGGTTTGCCAGGAATTGCTCCTTTGATTAATAACAAGTTGCGTTCTGGGTCTACTCTAACTATGGTGAGCTTGCCGATAGTGACTCGCTTCCCGCCCAATCTTCCCGCCATCCGCTTACCTGGATAGACGCGACCGGGTGTTGTACCCGCACCGATAGAACCCGGCGCTCGGTGGTTCTTAGAACCGTGAGACATAGGCCCTCTGCCAAAGTTATGCCGTTTTTGATAACCAGCAAAACCTCGACCGATACTCGTACCTGTAACATCAACAATTTGCCCGGCGGCAAATATTTCTGCTGTTAGTTGCTGACCTAGAGTGTATTCGCTAGAATTATCCGCGTGATACTCGCGCAAATGACGCAATGGCGGCGCTGAAGACTTGCTCAGATGCCCCAATTCTGGTTTATTTAACGATTTTGGCTTTACTTGTTTAAATCCAACTTGGATGGCGCTATAACCATCGGTTTGAGTTGTTTTAACTTGGGTAACAGTGCATGGTCCAGCTTGAACGATAGTTACAGGGATAGCTTTTCCTGTGTCGTCAAACACTTGAGTCATGCCCAGCTTGGTGCCGAGGATACCTACAGACACGGGTAACTGGTTCTCCTTTTTTCATGCGTAGAATGGAAATTGGACTGCAATGCTTGCACTTCCAATAATTTTGATTTCTAGTGCGATCGCAATAGTTATCTTAGTTGCGGCACAAGTCAATCTCAGGAAAATTTCATATTTACTGAAATTCCCCTCATAAGCGCGGACTTCTCCGCTTTTGATGATTGTTCAGCAATTGCCAACATGAGCAAGAAATCGCTTCTACAAGTTCCAGGGTTTTTGAGGACTTAAGCGCATCAATTCGCTTAGTATCCCGCACTTCAATTTGTGCTAATAACAAGATATAAGGCAAGCTTGTTATTCCTGGTTTTGGGCTGCTATTTATAATTAAACTGCTATTAATGGATGCCTAAGTCGATGTTTATCTAAACTAACTAAGGCACACTTTGCAGTGAAATTAAGCAATTTTGACCACGATCTAATAGTTTAGATGAGTATGAGCAAATTGGCAACTAAGATTTTTGGAAGTGGGCAATAAGTAGAAATAATCTTTAACAAGCGGCTTTATCGCACCACAGCTAGGGATAATAAAAACATTAAGTAAGTTGACAACAAAAGTAATGGCACTAATTACCACTGGCAAGCAACTAATTCGAGACTTAGAAAAATCGGGGGCATTGGGTTTATACGTGCCGCCAGAAGGTGGTTATGAAGGGCGCTACCAAAGAAGAATTCGAGCGGCAGGCTATACAACGCTGCAATTAACCGCGCGGAGTTTGGGAGACGTGGCGGCGTATTTAACTGGAGTACATGGAGTCCGCCCCGCACACCTAGGCAAAAAAGAGATTAGAGTATATTACCTACCACCATTAGTTGATTACCATTTAAACAATTTACCGCCAAAGTCCAAAGGCTTAGTTTTGTGGATGATGGAAGGGCATTTGCTTTCTAACCAAGAAGTAGAATATTTAGCCACTTTGCCGCAACTAGAGCCAAGAGTAAAAATAGCAATTGAAAGAGGAGGCGATCGCTTCTTTCGTTGGCTGCCGTTAAAAGATACCTTAGAAGCAACGTATAAAGCGGTATAAGCAGCTTTTATTTGGGCAATTCTCTATTCACAAGCGATCGCAAATCTGCGGGTAAAGACTGGACGAGCCGGACTTGAGAAGCGCTTTGAGAAATCGCGCTCGTGTAACTAGCACTTAAATAAGGTACGTACTGGGCATCATTAACGACGTAAGCGTTGCTAAAAGCAACGCTCAAAGCTCTCATATAGCGCCGGATCGAGTTAGGATGAGCGCCGTAGATGGGAAAGGGTAGAGCTAAAGGCGAGGTATCAGGATCGGGTTCGGAGAGGGCGGAAAAGTGAGTTCCACCTTCTAGCAAAACTAAATATTTAGGCTGAGTGGTTAGCCAACTAAAAGGAATGATTTGCTCAGATAAAGCTGGCGCAACGGTATCGTCACTGCTACTAACAATCATTAAAGGGATGGAAATTTTACTGAGACTATCTTTTCCAAAGATGCTACTACTTAAAGGATTAATTGCGATCGCCGCTTTAATGCGCCAGTCGCGTAAATTGTATTGAGTAATAGGTAATTCTAGAGCGCGACACTGGAGTAACAAAGAAATATTCCAAGCATTAATGCGATCTTCACAGTCTTTTTGCAATTGGGAAAAGTTAATCGGAGCGCCCGCTAAAGCTAAAGCTGTATAACCGCCAAAAGATTGTCCGATAACTCCTACTCGATCTAAATTAAGTTGATAAGTAGAATCGGCTGCATCGAGAACTTGGAGGCGATCTAGTAAATAACTAACATCGTAGGGACGGTTGATAAACTCGCTCGGCTCATCCGCCGTATTAGCGCGTCCTGTCAAGAGACTCCGCAACCTTTCGGTATTACTACCAGGATGTTCGGGAACGGCAACGGCAAAGCCGTAGGAAGCCAGGTGTGTAGCTAAATAAGCAAGAGTAGTGCGATCGGAAGCTAGACCGTGAGAGATAACAATTACAGGAGTAGGGCGAGTAGAAACAGGAATATACAAGTCGGCAATATAAACGCGATCGCGCCTTTTATCGTTTAGCGTTAGGGTTTGTTTATTCCACTTAAAGCGCCCGCTACTGCGAAGATCCATGCTTTGGGAAAAATCCGCTACTTCTGCGATCGCATCAGTTTCGGCTTGTTTAGCAATAGACGCGATCGCTTGATTGGTGCGATTGACAATTGTTTCTACTTCATCTGCCAGTTGCAGACTGCGCCTTAAATCTACCCGAATACTACTGCTAGGAAAATGGCGCAAGACATTTAGTAAAGTCAATCCTTCTTCATCGGCGGCGGCTAATACCAAAGCCGAACGCAAAGCATAAACCCCAGTTTGACGGGATTCTGTTTGAATAATTTGCCCGATTCTTTGCAACAAAGCTTCGCCTTGAGGCGTGTAGAAAAATTGAGAAATAGCAACCGGTTCTAAATCTACCCGCGTTACTAAAACTCGCCGCAATTGTTCCATTACCTGGGGTTCTGCATATTTGGCATAAGCGGCTAAGTCGTCGTTAATTATGCCTTTTTTGGCGTAGAGTTCTAGAGCATCAATAGAAATCGATCGCTCTAACGCCGCATAAGACGCATAGATTCGTTGGGCGGCATAAGTTGGACGGGGTAAAGTAATAGGGATAAGTAAGGATATTGCGATCGCCAGGGTTTGTAATGCTTTGAGCATAATTAACTGCTCCTTGATGGGTGGGTTGTGCCAAGAGCGATGGCAATTGAGCCAGAAACTACCATTATCCCCCCAATTATCGCTAAAAATGTCAGATTTTCGGGTTTAATTACTTGGGGAGCTATTTTTGCCCCTAAATCGACGGCAATAAAAGTCACAATGGGCGTTATAGCGCCAACGGCACTAATTTTTGAGGCTTGCCAGTGTTCTAAGGCTTCCGCAAAAGCACCGTAAGCTATCAGAGTATTTAAGCCGCAAAATACTAAGGCGGCGAAGTGGAAAGGACTTAAAGTAAAAATCAGTTGGGGCTTGGCTAAGGGCGTAAATAACAAGCTACAACCCCCATAAATAAATAGCATAATGCTAAAAGAAGGCAGGGTTTGCAGTAGTTGCTTTTGGGCTAAAGCATAAATTGCCCAAGCAAAAGCGGCGATAACTAATAAACCGCTACCAATTAAGTATTTTCTGGGTGCGGTTAAAAGATTATTTAACTGTTCGTGAAAAAAGACAGTAAAGCCAAAAGTTAAGACAGTAAAGCCTAACCATTGCTGTAAAGTATATTTTTCCTTAAAAAGAGCGATCGCACCAAGTCCAAAGGCTACCGGAGCGATTTGAATCAAAACTTCGGCGTTGTTAGCGGAAGTTTGGGCTAATCCTTGGACAAATAACAGGTAATTGATGGCAAGAAAGATGACGGCGATCGCTAATAATTTAAAAGTAGGCGATCGCAAAGAGGAAAGATTTGGTAACTTGTGACTTACTCCTAAATAAATCGCTAGTAGTACAAACGATAGTAAAAATCTAAACCAAGTCAAAGTATAGACATCTAAAGCTTGGAGGGTAATCGAAAGGGCTATAGGTAGTACGCCCCAAAGAAAAACCGCTAGTAGAGTCAAGACTAATCCTAAGCGCCAGTTACCAGAATTTTGATGAAGTTGCATAAACGGACTTGGGCGCAAATTATTGATTTAGTAGTTCTAGTAATTGATGTTCTTCTAAGCAAGTAATGCCTAATTTTTGAGCTTTGGCGAGTTTAGATCCCGCTTCAGTACCTACAACTAAGTAATCGGTTTTTTTACTCACCGAATCCGTGACTTTTGCTCCGGTTTTTTCGATTAACTCTTTGGCTTCTTCCCTTTTTAGCGTGGGCAAAGTTCCTGTAATTACAAAGGTTTTACCCGTTAATGGAGTTATAGGAGTTTCTTTAACCTCTGCTTGGAGTTGCAAGCCTAAGTTTTGCAGCCGAGATATTAAAGTTTGATTGGCACTGATGCGAAACCACTGATGTACAGATCCGGCTATTTCTGCGCCAATGCCGTAAACTGCTTCTATATCGCTAACTTCAGCTTGTGCTAGTTGTTCGACAGTAGGAAACTTTTGAGTTAAAGTTTGAGCGTTAACGCTGCCTACATGACGAATCCCTAAGCCGTATAATACCCTCGACCAAGGTTTGCTTTTAGAAAGAGCGATCGCATCTATCAATTTTTCTGCTAATTTACTTCCCATCCGCTCTAAAGTTTGTAACTTTTGGGTATTTAATTCGTAGATATCGGCAACCGAACAAACTAAACCTTTATCTACTAATTGATGCCCTAGTTTTTCTCCCATGCCGTTAATATCTAGCGCATCTCGGCTTACCCAATGTTCTATCGCCCCTTTAAGAATGGCAGGACAAGAAGCATTGACGCATCTAGTTACAGCTTCCCCCAAAGTTCGGACTACTTTTTGGTTGCAAACTGGGCAGTTTTGCGGCATTTCAAAGACTTGGGCATCCGGGGGGCGAAGTTCAATCAACACGCGCAGAACTTCGGGGATAATTTCGCCAGCTTTGCGGACAATAACAGTATCGCCGATGCGGATATCTAATTCGCGGATGCGATCGGCATTATGCAATGTAGCGCGGGAAACAGTAGTCCCGGCTAGTTGTACGGGGCGCATTTGCGCTAGGGGAGTTAATGCTCCTGTACGTCCGACATTTACAGCGATGTTTTCTACGCGGGTGGGGGCTTCTTCGGCGGCGTATTTTAAGGCTACTGCCCATCGAGGGAATTTTTGGGTAAATCCTAATTGCTCTTGCAAACTAAAAGAATTTAGCTTTACCACTACGCCATCAGTCATGTAGGGTAAGTTTAATCGTTCGGTATCCCAACGCTGGTAATAGGCGGCAACGTCTTGAATTGTAGGAGATAAAGTACGATTGGGATTGACTTTAAAGCCCATTTTTTGTAATAGTTCCAAAGCTTCCCATTGAGTGCGGGCAATACTTGTATCGTCTTGTCCGGGGATGTGTAGAGTATAAGCAAAAAAATCTAATTTGCGACGAGCGACAATTTTAGAATTTAGTTGGCGTAAAGTCCCGGCGGCGGCATTTCGCGGGTTAGCAAATAATTGTTCTCCAGCGTCGCGGCGTTCTTGGTTGATTTGTTGAAATACATCTAGGGGTAAAAATGCTTCGCCTCGGACTTCTACTAAAGGCGGACAACTTTCTATTTGTAATTTGAGGGGAATAGAGCGAATTGTCCGCACGTTTTGGGTGATATCTTCCCCAGTTACGCCATCTCCTCTAGTTGCACCTCTAACTAATATGCCATTTTCGTAGCTAAGAGCGATCGCCGAACCATCGATTTTTAGTTCGCACACATACTCGTAGGTTTTAATTGTAGAACTTTGACGCTGAATGCGTTTTTCCCAGTTTTGCAATTCCTCAACATTAAAGGCATTTTCTAAGCTGTACAAAGGAATGCGGTGCTGTACCGTTTTAAACCCAGTGGCGGGCTTTTCTCCTACTCGCGCTGTGGGACTATCAAGGGACGCTAATTCGGGATATTGAGTTTCTAATTGTTGTAGTTCTCTGTACAAACTGTCGTATACTGCGTCCTCCATGATGGGGTTGTCGAGGACGTAGTAAGCGTAACTAGCTTTTTGCAGCAGACTTTGCAACTCATTTGCGCGCTGCTTAATTTCTAGGGTCAATTCCACAAAGCCTCTCTCAATATTGCCATTGACACCTATTTATCTTAGCTGTAGGCTTGGGATAAATTTTTTTGGGAGGAGGGAAAGTGCGATCGCATTTTCCTACCCTATCTTTAGTTCATAAACTTTAAACTACGATTAATTTACCCTTAATCCTTCCTCAGTACATTTACGGTGTACGAGCATTTTCAGCATGACTGCGACAGCAACAATATACAAACTGCCTTGGTTTTATATTCGTCATTGTTGAAAGATGAGTTTTGAGGAGTGCAATATGATTCGGTTATCCCACTTAGCAATACTAACATCAACGTTTTTGACACTTTTAGGAACAACTCAGGCGATCGCCGCTACTTTAAACGGGACAGAACCAATTGTCATTGGACACCGGGGTGCTAGTGGCTATCGTCCCGAACATACTCTAGCATCTTACGAGTTGGCAATTGACATGGGCGCAGATTACATTGAACCGGATTTAGTTTCAACTAGAGATGGCGTTTTAGTAGCGCGTCACGAAAATGAGATTTCTGGGACTACAGATGTAGCAACTAGACCTGAATTTGCCGACCGTGAAACTACTAAAACAATTGATGGAGTAGAAGTTACGGGGTGGTTTACAGAAGATTTTACCCTTGCAGAACTAAAAACATTAACCGCCAAAGAGCGCATTCCGCAACTACGTCCTGATTCAACGGCCTACGATGGATTGTATCAAGTTCCGACGTTGCAAGAAGTTATCGATTTA
This sequence comes from Aliterella sp. RAGGC_92, assembly GCA_030826005.1. Lineage (GTDB taxonomy): Bacteria > Cyanobacteriota > Cyanobacteriia > Cyanobacteriales > Chroococcidiopsidaceae > Aliterella. Next base: position 785 of record JAPJOW010000039.1, on the reverse strand, counting down.
GCTGCACAAAAAAGCCTAGAAACTGGACGGACTATTGGTATTTATCCTGAAACCAAGCATCCTACTTACTTTGACTCCATTGGCTTGTCTTTAGAAGAACCTTTAGTAGCTACTCTCGATGCTAATGGTTTAACAGATGCGGATGATGCTGTATTTGTGCAGTCTTTTGAAGTCGGCAATTTGCAATACCTAAATACTTTGACAGATGTACCTTTGGTACAGTTGTATGACGAAGCTACCGCTCAACCTTACGATTTTGTCGCTACTGGAAGCACTCGCACCTATGGCGATTTGTTAACCGCAGAAGGGTTGACAGAAGTTGCTCAATATGCTGAAGGGATTGGGCCTTGGAAGCGGTTAATTGTTCCTAGTGAAACAGTAGATGCAAATGGAGATGGCGAAGCAGACGATCTTAACGGTGATGGGTTAATTAGCGACGCTGATAGTATATTACAAGCCCCTACCACGCTAATTGACGATGCTCATGAAGCAGGTTTGTTAGTGCATCCCTATACTTTCCGCAGTGAAGACTATTTTTTGGCGACGGATTACAAGGGCGATCCGCAATTGGAGTACGAACAGTTTTATAATTTGGGAGTTGATGGCGTATTTAGCGATAATCCCGATATTGCTGTAGCTGTACGCGATCGCACTGCTGAACCAATTCCCGAACCAAGTACGTTACTAGGCTTAAGTATTGTGCCATTTTTCCAATGGTTGCGTCGCCGTAAATCTAAGCAATAAAAACTGAAGCAGCGCCTTTTATTCGTTTTTGTTTCTCTAAA
>JAPJOW010000038.1:19798-23535 GCA_030826005.1 Aliterella sp. RAGGC_92 | reverse complement strand
GTCCCTCCCGAATGACGCGATCGCGATCTATCCGCCCGATAAAAGCGCTCGAATATATGCGGTAGGTGTTCGGGAGCAATCCCAATTCCTGTATCTGTTACGGCTATCCACAATTTACCTGTTTCAGCCCAAGCAGAAAGTTTAATCGAACCAGAAATTGTATACAGCAACGCATTACCGAGTAAATTAACTAATATTTGCTCGGTTCTATCTATATCTGCCCATACTAGCGGCAATTGAGGGGGACACTCTAAAAGTAATAAAGGGCTTTCTTCATGCAATTGATCGGCGAATCTTTGGACTAAAGAAGCTAATAAAGGACGCAGATTAACAGGCTGCAAATTAATTGCTAAATAACCCGCTTCAGCTTTGGAAAGTTCTTGTAAATCGTTAACTAACCGCTCTAAACGCTTGGTTTCAGTAGATAGCCGTAAATAAATGTCGGGCGTTGGATCTATTTCGCCCTCGGCTAATTCTTCTAAGTATCCCCGCACAATAGTTAAAGGTGTCCGCAATTCGTGAGTTAAATCGCTAATAAGTTCGCGCCGCCGTTGTTCTACCCCTTCTAAACTCGCGGTCATGCGGTTAAAACTAGCGCTGAGGCGATCGAGTTCGGGAATATCGCTATTTGGCAAACGTCGATCTAATTGTCCGGCGGCGATTTGACGGGTAATTTGTTCCATTTGAGTCAAGCTTTGCACAATTCGCCGCGATACCCAGTAACTTAAAGCTCCCGATGCGGTAGTGCTGACGACTAAAGACCAAAGCGTGCCGCGATACCAAGCATTTTCAAAGCCTTCAATTAGTTGGGGTCGAGCGTAACGCAAGCGATAACCCGTACCTTCAAGTTGTTCTAAACGCAGGACAAAAAAGCGCGGCGAAGAAACTTTACCAATAATTACTAAGCTAAGAATGCCCACCGTCATAACAAGAATGTGGGAAAGAAACAAACGCGATCGCAAATTCACCGATTTAAGTTTTTTGGTAAGTTAATAATTAATTAATCGAGTCTTCAAACTTGTAGCCTGCGCCAACAACGGTTTTAATAAATGTGGGATTGCTAGAATCTGGCTCTATTTTTTTTCGCAATCGGGCAACATGAGTATCTACTACTCGTTCGTCGCCAAAAAAGTCGCTACCCCAAAGTTTATCTATTAACTGGGTACGATTCCAAACTCGCCCCGGATTGCTGACAAATAAGGCTAATAAGTTAAATTCTAAAGTTGTCAGATCGAGAAGTTCCCCCGCCGCTTCTGTTAACTTGCGACTAGCCGATCGCCCATCTAGATCGATAATAAAGTGTTCCGTCTTATATACTTGAGCTTGTCCTCCTTGGCGGAGACTGCGGCGCAACAAAGCTCTAACTCTTGCCACTAACTCTCTAGGACTAAAGGGTTTAACTAAATAATCATCTGCGCCCGTAGATAAACCAATAACTCGATCGATTTCCTCTCCCTTAGCTGTGAGCATTAAAATATAAGGATCTTTTGCTCCTGGTTTTTGGCGGATTCTGGCACATAATTCTAGCCCATCTAATCCTGGCAGCATTAAGTCAAGAATAATTAAATCTGGCTGTTGCTCCTGAATTACCCGCAACGCCGTTAAACCATCTCGGCTGATGTGGCAGGAAAAGCCCTCTTTTTCCAATGATAGTTGGATTAGCTTGGCTATTTCCGGTTCATCTTCAACAATCAAAATATCCATACTGAGCTTTTAGCTTATTGGTACTAAGCTAACAAACTGGGCGTTGCTAAACCAAAGGATAAAGGGGACAAGGTGATAACAAGAAGGAGGGGTTGCTGCAAAGGGACGATCGTATCTAAATTCAGCAATGCTACAAACTGTTCGATAAGAAGATACTTTTGGGTAATATAAGCGCAGATTACAAGATTTAGTTACATAAATCGACCCTTTAGCTAAAAAAACACCGTGTTAAACCAACGTACTCGAATTTGGCTGTGGGTAGCTGCATTAATAACTGGTTTGATGGGCATTGTCAACCTATTATCTGCTGTATCTTTGAGCTATTATGACCGGATTTTCTGGCTAAAAGAGTTTTTTCCTTTCCACCTCCGCGCCGGGGGTCATATATTTGCGGCAATTACTGGCTTTATGCTGCTGATGCTTTCGGCAAACTTGCTTCGACGCAAACGAGTAGCTTGGTTGCTGACGGTGGGGTTATTAATCGTGTCTATTGTCAGTCATTTAGTTAAGGGGTGGGACTACGAAGAAAGCATACTTGCTACTTTGTTACTCATACAGCTAATTTTGATGCGAAATGTATTTACAGCTTCCTCCGATCGCCCTTCTATTACTCAAGGAGTAAGAGTTTTAGTGGGTTCAATGCTGTTTACTTTGGCTTATGGCATTGCAGGCTTTTATTTACTCGATCGCCAATTCAGTGAAAATTTCAATCTTTCTACCGCAGCTATCCAAACTTTAGCAATGTTTTTTACAGAAGATAATGCTGGGTTGCAAGCTAAAACGCAGTTTGGCGAATTTTTTGCTAATTCAATTTATTTAGTAGGAGCGGTTACTCTTAGTTATGCTGTAGTCATGCTGCTACGCCCAGTTTTAGACCTTCACGGGGCGGATGATGCCGAGTGGCGACGGGCAAAAAAAATCGCTACCCAATACGGACGAACTTCTCTAACTCGCCTAGCATTATTAGATGACAAGACTTATTATTTTAGTCCGACGGGCGATAGTGCGATCGCCTATGTAGCTAAAGGACGCTGTGCAATTTCTTTAGGCGATCCGATTGGCGCAACTACCGATGTAAAAGAAGCCCTTATTGGTTTTCAACACTTTTGCGATCGCAATGATTGGTATCCGGCTTTTTATCAAACTTTGCCTGATAACTTGGATATATATAAATCCTTGGGTTTTCGCATTTTACAAATTGGCGAGGAAGCGATCGTTAATCTCAATACTTTTACTTTAAAAGGTAAAGCTCACCAAAATTTAAGAACAGCAATTAATCGTTTAACCAAAACCGGGCATAAAGTGGAGTTTTATACTCCCCCCATTGAGGACAGGTTACTATTGCAACTAAAAGAAGTTTCTCATCAATGGTTGCAATTAATGAAAGGAGGAGAAAAACGCTTTTCTGTTGGTTGGTTTACCGATGACTACGTGCGCGATCTGCATATAGCCGCCGTCCATACTCCTGATGGTAATATTTGCGCCTTTGCAAGTATTTTTCCTGCCTATCAAGGTAAACAAGTAAGTATCGATCTCATGCGGCGGCGCACAGAGTTAGAAAATGGCACGATGGAGTTTTTGTTTGCTTCGATGTTGCAACACTTTCAAAAACTAGGCTATGACAGCTTCAACTTGGGTTTATCTGCACTTGCAGGCGTGGGAGATACTAAAGCCTCTCCTCAATTAGAAAAAGGCTTGCGCTATTTAAGCGCTCACCTCAGCAAATTTTATAACTTCAAAGGGCTGCATTCCTTTAAAGATAAATTTCAACCCCAATGGCAGCCGCGCTATTTGGTTTATCCTAGTTTCGCTACGCTCCCAAATGTCGTAATTGCATTGATCCGGGCGGATTCTGGCGATAGATTTTGGGATTATTTTAAGCCCGATATTTAACTAAGCGCCTGCAATTGTTCTAGCCGTGCTAATACTTCCATGCTGTGGACGGTAGGATTTACTTTTACAAACGTTGCGCGCAAAATTCCTTGGGGGTCAATGATAAAGCTATGACGCACTGAAACAGCGCCCAGCCAAGA
>JAPJOW010000038.1:0-19698 GCA_030826005.1 Aliterella sp. RAGGC_92 | reverse complement strand
TTCCTTGGGGGTCAATGATAAAGCTATGACGCACTGAAACAGCGCCCAGCCAAGAGCCATAAGCTTTACTGACTGACCCTGTTGTATCTGCAAGTAAGGGAAATTTTAGCCCCTCTGAGTCGCAAAATTGGGCGTGAGAATCGACTGAATCGGCGCTAATTCCAATAACTTGCGTATTTTTCTCGGCGTATTTAGGCAAGTCTTGTTGAAACCTCCGCGCTTCTATAGTGCAGCCAGAAGTAAAGTCTTGAGGATAAAAATAAACTACTAACCATTTACCGCGAAGTTCGCCAAGAGATATTTCGCCATCGCCGGTATTTGTAGGTAAAGTAAATTCGGGCGCAGGTCGATCGACATCGGGAAGTTTGCCACCCATCGCGCTTGCTACGGGTGGATTTAACCAAGTAACTAGAGTCAAGCAACAAGCAAGGAGAAAAGTTAAAATTGTGCGCGATTGCGTAAAACGCAGCGCTAAGAGCGATCGCATTTATATATACCAAAAACTAATTAATATAAGTTTACAGTTCTTTCGGTTGCAAACCTAAATCGACTTGTTCTGTCGCGTGACCAATGGCTTCTATATACTGACTATCAATTAAAAAAGTCCCATTAGTAAAACGTACCGCCCAATAATTTGCCGGACGGCGATCGCTTACTGTACCTTCTTCGCCTAGCGTCACGACATCGGGAGGGCGTAACATGGGCATGGGGTCGGCGGTTTTAAGGTAAGGCGGTAGGGTAATTACGCGGACTTTTTCGCCGATGACAAATTCTTTAGACATATTTTTAATGGTTTGCTAAGGCGGTAGGTTGTTGCGACCAGCGATTTACAGCTTTACCAATTACGGCAAGTTCTGACATTAAACTATCAAAACGGTCTGGTGTGAGCGATTGCGGCCCGTCAGATAGAGCTTTAGCAGGGTTGGGGTGAACTTCAATCATTAAAGCATCTGTACCTGCGGCGATCGCCGCCAGCGCCATAGAGGGTACATACTCGGCTCTCCCCGTACCGTGACTAGGATCGATGGCAATTGGTAAGTGGGTCAGACTCCGCAATACAGGAATTACCGATAAGTCTAGTGTATTACGGGCATACTGACGGTCAAAGGTGCGAATGCCGCGTTCGCAGAGAATCACATTTTGATTGCCTGCGGCCATAATATATTCGGCTGCCATGAGCCATTCTTCGATAGTTGCAGACATTCCCCGCTTCAAAAATACTGGTTTTGGCTGCGCTCCTACTTTTTTGAGCAGAGAAAAGTTCTGCATATTGCGAGCGCCGACTTGGACGATATCAGCGACGGCGGCAATTTTATCGAGATCGCTACTATCCATTACTTCTGTAATAATTCCCAGTCCACTTGCTTCCCGCGCTGCCGCTAGTAGTTCTAAAGCACTCTCACCGTGTCCCTGAAAAGCGTAAGGCGATGTTCTGGGTTTGTACGCACCACCGCGCAAAAACTGCGCTCCGGCGGCTTGGACGCGCTGGGCGGTATCGATAATCATTGTTTCATTTTCTACCGAACAAGGGCCGGCGATCGTAACTACTGGGTGATTTTGCCCAAAATGTACCGCGCCGTTTGGAGTATTAACTACAACTTCGCTGGCTTGTCCGTGTCGAAATTCTAAACTAGCGCGTTTAAATGGTTGTTCTACGCGCATTACTTGTTCGATCCAAGGACTTGTTTCTTGAATTTGCAAGGGATCGAGACTAGCAGTTTCGCCGACTAAGCCGAGTACTACTTTATGTTTGCCGACAATTTTTTCGGCGGTGAGTCCTCTACTACTTAGTTCTTCGCTGATGCGGGTAATTTCTACTTCTGGCGAACCAGCTTTCATAACTACAATCATCCCAATTCCTCGCTCGCACTAGCCGAATTATTTAATTGTATAAATTATTTTGTTGAAAGGGGCGCAAACGCAAGTCGATCTCTTTTCTATTTGCGTTTGCTTTATAAAGCAAATTAGAGCTACTAAACGTTTTTTTGCCGCGTTGCTTTCCACGCTGCCATCATCCGTCCCCAATTTACAGCAAATTCTTGCACTCCTAGTTTACTTCCAGCGATTTCTTCATCCCAAGAAGCAGAGAGAATGCCATAAGTTACGCCTAGGACACTCAAACCCAAAAAGCCCATACTTACAAGTAAAACTAAAACACCTGGCGGTTTGATTCCGTGACTAATAGCTACATAGCCACCAATTAAAGTTGCCATTCCTAAAACTGTTGGTACGCCGCAAAAAACTGCCATTCGCCGCGCCATGCGATCGCTCACTACTTTTGGTAGTGCCATTTCTTCTTTTGTAAATGGTGGTTTTGAGCTTACGGGGGCTTTTTGAGGTTTGTATTTGCTTTGCAGTTTTTTTGTAGCCGCAGGTTGTTGCTGCGGGCTACTTTTAGGGGTAGATGCTTTTTTGTCCTTAGCCGCCGTTGATTTGTTATTTTTAGCGGTAGATGCTTTTTTACTAGGTTCAAAGGGTAAAGGTTGGCGATCGCTTTCGGTAGCCATAATAACGACTCCTTAACCGCGAATTCCGAGTCTTGCAATCAATGCTTGATACTTCTCGCGGTTTTGCTTTTGGACGTAAGCTAGAAGCCGTTTGCGTTGACCGATAATTTTCAATAATCCCCGGCGCGATGAGTGGTCTTGTTGATTCGAGCGCAAATGTTCGCTAAGACGGTTAATTCTATCCGTTAGCATAGCAATTTGTACTTCCGATGAACCAGTATCAGTCTCGTGGACTTGGTAGCTAGTAATTAATTCTTGTTTGCGCTGTTGTGTCAGTGCCATAAAAACTCAATTTTTTTGATAATGCAGCAATTTACTATACTATCACAGCCTTATTAAAGGGGCGAATCTGTAGCCCCATTCCCAAAGTATTAGATGTAGTTGCATAGCGAACATAAGTTAAGCGCGATCGCTTACTGTCCCTTAAACACTGATTCTACCGTTGATTTAAGCGAAGCTCTAGCTTCTTTAAACTTCTGCGCGAAGGGTTGCTGTTCGTGCAAGAAGATCCGAGCGCAGTTGCGTCCTGGCATTCCTGAAATCGAACCGCCGGGATGCGTACCCGCACCCGTCAAAAATAACCCTTCAATAGGTGTTTTGTAATTAGCAAGTTCGGGTAAGGGACGGAAAAATACCATTTGATCGAGAGTCATATCAATATGATAATAATTGCCTTTATAAGCTCCCAGGCGTTCGCCAAGCTCGGCGGGACTTTCCACCCGACGGGCGATAATTGAGTCTTTAACGTTAGGGGAATAATCGGCTAACTTATCTATTACTCGGTCTGCTACTTTATTTTTGAGTTCGTCTGTCCAACCTGTCCCTTTTAAACCCGTACCTTCCGCGCCAGCAATTTGATAAGGAGCAAAAAACTCAATCCAGGCTGTATGTTTGCCTTGTGGGGCCATTGAAGGATCGAGCATGGTGGGAACGACTAAGTACATAGAAGGGTCAGAATCAGGAATCTCACCTAACGTACACTTGCTATGAGCTTGTTCGACGTGAGTTACCGAATCAGCTATTAGTAGCGAACCAATCAAATAGCTATCGTCGTGATTGTGATGCTCGAAGTTGAGGGGTTTATCTAAAGCTAAGTCAATTTTGAGGATAGTTTCGTTATTGTTGACGATGCGGCGCTCTAATCTTTCGCGCAGATTTGGATCGGCGCTATTAGCGTCGCTTTCATCAATTAGCTGCAAAAATACTCTTTTAGCATCAATATTTGAAATCACCCCCTTGTTAGCGCGGTACTCTACTCCTCCAGCTACGCGCACGCCTACTGCCCGCCCGTTATCAATCAATACTTTTTCTACGTGCTGGTCGGTAAGAACTACACCGCCTTTGCTTTGAACTAGCTTGAGTAAAGCTTGTACTAGCGCCCCCGTACCGCCACGAGGTCTAGCCATTCCTGGATCGTGACGCATTGCCATCATAATCGCCCCCACCGCATTAGTTTTTTGCGAAGGTGGCGCGCCAAGTTCCGCACAAAGCCTTGCTAAGGGTGCTTTGAGAAATTCGCTATCAAACCACTCGTTGAGGATATCTTCGCCGCTACTGAGCATTGTGCGAATAAAGTCTAGGGTTTTGGACGGCGAACCAATGACGGAAAATAAATCTTTGAGCTTTTTAATGTCGTAATTGCCAGCAATATCAATAATAGACTTGGGTGGAGCATTAAACATCGGAATCATTGCGCCTAACGCTCGTTGCCAAAACTCTGTATATTCACGGTACTTTTTGGCATCGCGATCGCTATACCTACCAATTTCCGCACAGGTTTTTTCTAAAGACTTATGCCCCAAAAAGTATTTACCGTCAGGGTGGGGACAAAATACTACCGGATCGCATTCTAAATACTCTAAGCCATATTTTTCGAGTTCGAGTTCTTGAACGACCGGGCCTAAGTGGATAAACTCATGATCGATCGCGCACAGATTAAACTTAAATCCCGGTGCTTCTTTGGGTAAAGATTCTTCGGTAGTTGCGGCGCCACCTGGAACGGAGCGCTTTTCTAGTAGTAAAACGCTGTACCCAGCTTTAAGTAAATAGGCTGCACAGACTAAACCATTGTGTCCTGCGCCAATAATTACAACATCATACGATTGCATAGCGTCCGCTCCAGGTATCCTTATTCACCGATTTTAGAAACAAGTTACTTAAGATACAATCAACCGTCAGAGTTATAAAGAGCGATTACCCAAAAGGTAGCGCCAAAGGCGATCGCGCTAGACGATTAAGTTTGTGGTATTTCTTTAATTTGAGCTTCGGTGTAAAGAGTTAATTTACCTGGTTCTACTTCTAACTGTTTGACGCAAAGTGCCATTTTTTCTAATTCAATAACGGGCGACTGCGTTACTTGTTTCATTTTCTCTAACAAAGCTACCGCGAGTTCCAGAGAAATATTTTGCCCATTTTGGCACTTAAAACTCTCGATTAAGATTGGTTGGTTGCTAGTACGCGGGCGAAGGACGGCATTAAATCCAATTTGCCTTGTATTACCTATTTCTGTTACTAAAGCACTGCCATTAACTATTACCTTGTTTTCACTGGGCAGTAATAACTTTATTTGTTGTAATGCCATAGTTACGATTTGTCCGTCTACATCCAAATCTAGCTTTTGGATCTGGTTTTTAATATAGTCAGAGCTTAGAGTGCGATTAAGATCCTCTTGGGTAAGAACAAATTTGGCGATCGCATCTACGGGATGAGTTAATTCTATTTGCCCAAATAAAGCGCTCAGGGGGTCAATTGCTACGCTATCTAGGTGTAACTCCATTTCTTGCACCCGGATATCTGCTTGCAGCACTAAGCCTTGTCCAGAAACTTCTACCGAATCTGCTTGTCCTTGGACGATTTTGAATAAGTCAGTGCGGACATCTACATCAAGCTTGTCTGCGGAATCTAGTTTACTAGATAACCCTACTTCGGCAGCGAGGGCGATCGCTTGTTCGTCTAGCCTGGGACTATCGGACATAAAATAAATACTTGTTTGAGTTTTACTACTGCCCACTCTAGATGCTGAGAAAAGTCCGCGTCTCTGCATGACGATGGACTTTTTTGGCTTTAAGCTTAAACCCATTCAAACGCAGGGCTTGAATGGGTTTAGGTTGCTAATTTTGGCTAAAAACTGGCTTTCACTCGCTTTTTAAATGTCTGGCGGCAAAATTACCTTATCAATTACGTGAATTACACCATTACTAGCTTGGATATCTGGTTGAACTACTTTCGCTTCATTCACTGATACACCAGTGGCTGAATCTACTTTAACGTTGATCGAACCGCCTTCTACGGATTTTACTGCTCCAGATTTCAAATCGGTAGAAGTGACTTTTCCAGGAACTACATGATAAGTCAAAATTTTGACTAATAATGCTTTATTCTCTGGTTTCAACAATTCTTGTAAAGCCTCTTGAGGCAATGCTGCAAAAGCCTGATCGTTTGGTGCAAATACTGTAAATGGGCCAGTACCTTCTAAAGTTGCAGTCAAATCGGCGGCTTTTAAGGCGGCGGTAAGAGTTTTAAAAGAACCATTAGCGGCGGCTAATGCTACTAAGTTCTCGCTTCCGGTTGATGCCCCAGGAGTGGTTGGGGTCGATGATGGAGCAGAGGGCGCGGGGGTTGTAGCATCGGGAGTTGTCGGTGCTGGGCTTGTTTCTGGCGTTGTGGCTGGTGGCGTTGAAGGACTAACTTCCGATGGAGGTGTTGCTGCTCCCCCAGAACGGTTGTAAGGAGGCTCGTTAAAAATACTTGGTCTGGGATTAAGCGCTCCTCCACCGGACTGTTGCGCTTGTAAAGGAAACCCAATCAGAATGCTGGCGCTGGCAATTCCTAATAGATAGGTCGCTTTTTTAAACAAATTATTACTATTGTGCTTTTGTTTTTTAGTCACTGTTGTTTTCCTCTTATTTATTTCAGCCACTTGATAAGTTTTACAACATTTGCTTATAACTTTACAAAGATTTCGCAAAAAATACAACACATCTAGCTAAGGGCTGATAATTTTTAGCTACTTGCGATCGCCAATATTTTTACAGTTGGGGAGTTTACGATTGGTTAATAGTTAACAAGTTGTAAGCTAATTGATTTTTGCTAGTTTTAAAACAATAAGAGACTATTAAATTTAATATTTTATGTAAACTAAATAAAATAAATTTGTATAACTTTCAAGCAATAATTAGAAGTAGAATCTCTATGCCTTTAGATTCTTACTTACGGTAGAGTGAAATTGAGAATTGGGAGTGATAACTTATACATAAGGAAACAGAAATAATAAAAACAGCAGGAGAAAGGAAAAATGGGAATTTTAGCATGGGTAGTTTTAGGTTTAATTGCTGGAGCGATCGCTAAAGCTATTTATCCAGGACATCAAGGTGGTGGTATTCTTGCCACAATGATTTTAGGTATTTTAGGTGCATTAGTTGGAGGCTGGATAGGTGGAAACTTCTTCGGCGGCGCAGGTGCAGCAGCCTCAGTAGGAGCGTTAACTTTACCGAGCATTATCTTTGCAGTTATTGGAGCAATTGTTCTATTATTCATCTGGGGTTTAGTAACTCGCCGGACTGCTTAAGTAAATAATTCAACAATTAAATAAGATTTTCACTCTCTCAGCCTAGTGGTTGAGAGAGTATTTATTATTAATAATAGTTTTAAACTAACAGCAAGCCTTACTAAAAAGTAGCAAATTAAAACTAAATAAGCACAGCGATCGCGCTAGAAGTGCATTTTGCTAAATATCCGCTTTTAAGGAATCATAATAGTAAGTAAATTATCAATGCTTTCTTTTAGAGCAGTTAAGTAAAATGATTGAATTATACCAGTTTGAACTATCGCAGTATTCGGAAAAAGTCCGACTAATCTTAGACTACAAAGGCTTAGATTACCGCAAAATAGAAGTCACGCCAGGAATAGGACAAGTAGAGCTATTTCGTTTAACAGGTCAACGCAAAGTCCCAGTAATTAAAGATGGTGCGAATATTGTGGCGGATTCAACGGAAATTGCCAAATATTTAGACCAAAAGTACCCCGATCGCCCGTTGCTACCCACCGACCCCAAACAAAGAGGGTTATGCTTACTAATAGAAGAATGGGCAGATGAATCAATTGGAGTAAAAAGCCGTAAAGCTTTATTTGGGGCGTTAAGTCAAGACCAAAACTTCCGCAAAGCCTTATTACCCAATACTACCCCCGACTTGCTCAAAGGTTTAGTAGAAGCTGTACCCAACGATATATTAAAAATTTTAGGTTTTGGAGTCGGCGCAAGCCCAGATATGGTAAAGTCCGCCGAAACCGATTTGAAGCAAGACTTAGAAGCATTATGCTTGCTTTTAGCTAATAGTTCATACTTAGTAGGCGATCGCACTACTTTAGCCGATTTATCGGTAGCTGGGTTATCGATGCTGATTAAGTTCCCTGACGGCCCTTACTTAGATTTACCTCCAAGCGTCAAAGGTAAAGGTATTCCAGGGTTAGCTGATAACCCAGCTTATCAGCCCTTTTTTACCTGGCGCGATCGCTTGTACAGCCAATATCGCAAACTGACACCAGGATCTTCCACGACGACAGGTTCAGCCCCCACAGCAATTAATATCGATTGAGTAGTACAAAAATATTCTTTAATTGCGGCTTAAATGGCTGACAGCTTGCACTCATTGGCTTTAAGATAAGCCAATAACCCACGCAGTGCAAGAAACCCGCATGAATTTGGGACAGCCATTAGGTTCAGTTACACAAGGATCGCTTAGTGAAGGCTTAGAGGTGCGCTTGCATCCCGATGTCTTGGTAGAAGATATGCGCGTCGGCAAATTCCTCGTAGTCGAAGGAATGAAATCGCGTTTTTTTTGTATGCTGACAGATGTGTGTCTCGGAACTTCTAGCCAGCGAATTATCGCCAATCCGCCTTTACCTAGCGATGACTTTATGCGCGAAGTATTGGCGGGAAGCGGTACTTATGGAACTATCGACCTCACACCGATGTTGATGTTTACTCCAGAATCGGAAGAACCACTGTTTACTCCCAATGGTAAAACCTCCGAACATCATAGTACAAACGGATTAGGTTCTTTTCAGGCACAAAGTAGTAGCAATATGGAACTGCTACCAGTCAAAACTATTCCCAGTCATTTTAGCCAAGTTTACGATGCCAGCGAACGCGATTTTAGAGCCGTATTCGGCTGGGAAGACGACCCCCACAAACGCAACTTTGCGATCGGTCAACCTCTTGACATGGATGTACCAATATGTATAGACCTCGATCGCTTTGTCGAACGCAGTAACGGTGTATTTGGCAAGTCGGGGACGGGCAAATCTTTTCTCACGCGCTTGTTATTGTCGGGGATTATTCGCAAACAGGCGGCGGTAAATTTAATTTTTGATATGCACTCAGAGTATGGCTGGGAAGCAGTATCGGAAGGCAAGCAATTTAGCACGGTTAAAGGCTTGCGCCAGCTATTTCCTGGCAAAGTGCAAGTGTATACTCTCGATCCTGCTTCTACTAAACGCCGAGGCGTGCGCGATGCCCAAGACTTGTATTTAAGTTACGACCAGATCGAAGTAGAAGATATCATGCTGGTACGCAACGAATTAAATTTGTCAGAGGCAAGTTTAGAAAACGCCACAATTTTGCGTAACGAGTTTGGCAAGTCTTGGATTACTCAGCTTTTGGCAATGGGTAACGAAGAAATAGAAATGTTTTGCCAGGAGAAACGGGGTAACAAGTCCTCAATTATGGCATTGCAGCGCAAACTCTTACGCCTAGAGGATCTTAAATATATGCGGACGAGTTGCCCGCATAACTATATAGATAAAATTTTGGCTTCTTTAGACGCGGGCAAGCACGTAGTTATTGAATTTGGCTCGCAGTCTAATATGCTTTCCTATATGCTGGCAACCAATACGATATCGCGACGCATTCATCAATCTTACGTCCACAAAGCCGAGAAATTTCTGCAAAGCAAAAACCCCAGCGATCGCCCGCATCCATTAGTCATTACGATTGAAGAAGCTCACCGCTTTCTCGATCCGGCGACGGTCAAGCAAACTATTTTCGGAATTATTGCCCGCGAAATGCGAAAATATTTTGTCACATTGTTAGTTGTAGATCAGCGTCCATCGGGAATTGATAACGAAGTAATGTCCCAAATTGGTACGAGAATTACGGCTTTACTTAACGATGAAAAAGATATTGAGGCAATTTTTACCGGAGTGTCCGGCGGACAAGCCTTACGCAGCGTCCTCGCAAAACTTGACTCCAAACAACAAGCTTTAATTCTCGGTCATGCCGTACCTATGCCTGTCGTCGTCAGGACGCGCCCTTACGACCAAGATTTTTATACGGAAATTGGCGATGTTGCTTGGGAAGAAAAGCCCGACGAGGAAGTATTTGCTGCCGCTCAATTAGCCCAAGCCGACCTTGGTTTTTAGCCCTTCGTAATATCTCGCCATCGGTAAGCGGCAATCGGTACGGTTATCCGGTGGCTGCAATGCACGTATTATAGCTCAAGTCAAGTCATCATATAAGAGTAAATGCGATCGCGCGCTCGATCTTTAATAAAACTTGTGCAAATCATCAAATCTATATTAAAATAAACTCATATCGACTTCGATTAACTAAGCCTCGCAACCCTGCAAAAGCGGACGGGAAACTTATCCTAGAGAGGCAGCGTCTTTACACCTTCTGTAGGATGTACGCGCGATCGCTAATTAGTTAATGTCCAGTTATCAATAAGTCTTTATTCCCGCCCCGGTTTAGTCATTTAGCATTCCAATTGTCTACGGAGTTGACGACGCACAAATGCCCACAGTTAACACCACTACTGAAACCACCAAAACCAAATTTACAGCAGATATGGTTCGTACCTATCTGCGGGAAATTGGTCGCGTACCTCTGCTCACCCGCGAACAAGAAATTATTTACGGCAAGCAAGTACAACAAATGATGTCGCTCCTAGAAGCAAAAGAAGCCCTAGAAAAGCAACTGCACAGAGAGCCAACTTCTGAGGAATGGGCGACTAAAACAGAAATCGCTTCTACCGAGATTGAAGAAACTATCAAGCGCGGCAAAAGAGCCAAGCAAAAAATGATCGAAGCGAACTTGCGCTTGGTAGTGGCGATCGCCAAAAAATACCAAAAGCGGAACATGGAATTTTTGGACTTGATCCAAGAAGGTACTATGGGGCTAGAGCGCGGCGTGGAGAAGTTCGATCCGATGCGCGGCTACAAGTTTTCTACCTACGCTTATTGGTGGATTCGCCAAGCAATTACGCGCGCGATCGCTCAACAAGCCCGCACGATTAGGCTACCGATTCACATTACCGAAAAGCTGAACAAAATTAAAAAAGTCCAGCGCGAATTAGCCCAAAAGTTAGGGCGCAGTCCTAACGCTAATGAAATTGCCACAGCATTAGAATTAGAACCCGCTCAAATTCGCGAGTACTTAAATCTTGCTCGTCAGCCAGTATCCTTAGATATTCGCGTCGGCGACAATCAAGACACCGAATTGCAAGACTTGTTAGAAGACGAAGGGCCATCGCCCGACCATTTCATGACTCAAGAAGCCTTGCGTCAAGATATAGATACTTTACTTGCTGAACTTACACCCCAGCAGCGCGAAGTAGTCAGCTTGCGTTTTGGCTTGCAAGACGGTAATGAATTGTCTTTAGCAAAAGTAGGCGAACGACTTAATCTTAGTAGAGAGCGCGTGCGTCAGTTAGAGCATCAAGCTCTAGCACACTTGCGCCGCCGCCGGGAAAACGTGCAAGAGTATATTGCAAGTTAAAGTTAAATATTCTTCCCACAAAAACTTGCGTACCTCCTATTACTTAGGAGGTATTTTTTATGCTTAGGTATGTTCTTAGTCTTCCTAAGTAATTCTCCTCAATTCTTTGCTAATAATTAAGCTTGTTTGCGGAAAGCAAAGTCTCACTTTTGAAGTATCAATAAAGCATAACTAATTGGGTATGCTGTAAATATGGCTGAACCAACACCCCCAGCTTAGAGCTAGTTAATAAAAAGGAACTTAGTCGGATGCTTAATCATATTGATAAATTATTTTTAGGTCGGCATCACGCTCAAGCTCCTCTAGCCAGCTTGCTATTAGTTATAAGTATGTTTGTTAGTGCCGCTACACCAGCTTTAACTCAAGAATTAACCAGTGAAAATACGTATAAAATTTTTGTCCAGGCTAAGGGGTTAAGTAAAAACACGTATGAAGCTAAAGGTAAATTACCGCAAAAAGATGGTATTTACTTGTACGGACAGTCACCACAACCGCAACAAATTGGGCAAGAATATATAGTTATTGAAGTAAATAAAGGTCGAGCCGTTGGTGCATTTTATTTACCCCACTCAGAATTTAACTGTTTTAACGGTACGATTGAGGCGGGAAAACTAGCTTTATTACTAGCTAACGGGCCGGAAAGCGAGGCATACCCAGAAAATTTAGGTAGTAATACCGATGCTCCCCAAGTTGCCGCCGTAGGCGATCGCTCATGGGGTGAAAATGGCAGTAACGAGCTTACAACACCTTATTCGGTAGCCTTGCAAAACTATCATCAACTACCAAACGTTAGTCCTAGCGACAAAGAGATTTTGGCAGCTTGCAAAAGTAACTATCAAGATTCATCCAACTAGCGCTTAAAGTTAAGATCGACTATCCTTAAAACTGAAAGATTTTGCTTTAGTCAAAATCTAGCCTATGGAAGCATCTTTTCAAATAACTTTAACGATCGCGATTGCTGTAATTGCAGGTATCGGCGCTCAAGTCATAGCAGAATATCTCAAAGTACCTAGCATTGTATTTTTGCTGCTATTTGGGATTGTATTGGGTTCTGATGGTACGGGTTTGCTGCATCCCCAGCTACTAGGGGCGGGATTAGAGGTAATAGTTGCCCTCGCAACTGCCGTAATTTTGTTTGAAGGCGGGCTAAACCTAGAAATGCGAGACTTGGGGAAAGTCTCTGGAAGCTTGCGAAACCTAGTAACGATCGGGCCGCTAATTACTCTCATTGGTGGGGGAATGGCGGCGCACTGGTTGGGAGAATTTCCCTGGGCGATCGCTTTTTTGTATGCGGCTTTAGTAGTAGTAACGGGGCCTACGGTAGTTAGCCCACTACTGCGCTATGTAAAAGTAGATCGTCAAGTAGAGACTCTTTTAGAAGGAGAAGGAGTCTTAATCGATCCTGTGGGGGCAATTCTGGCGGTAGTTGTCCTCGACACGATTTTAAATGGAGAAGCAGATCCGGTTTTAGCACTAACTGGTTTAGCCCTGCGTTTGGGTATTGGCGGCGGGATTGGTGCCGTAGGCGGCTGGCTGCTCAGTTTGATGTTTAAACGCGCTCGCTTTATTTCTGACGAGTTAAAAAACTTAGTAGTTTTAGCTGGGTTATGGGGTTTATTTGCCTTAGCGCAACTAATTCGCAGCGAGTCGGGGTTAATGGCTACGGTAGTTGCAGGAGTTGTATTAGGTTCGGCTTCTATCCCGGAAGAAAGGTTGTTGCGGCGCTTTAAAGGACAATTAACTATTCTCGGTGTTTCGGTACTATTTATTTTACTGGCGGCGGATTTATCAATTGCGAGTATCTTAGCTTTGGGTTGGGGTAGCTTGTTTACGGTATTGGTACTAATGTTTGTCGTGCGTCCGATTAATATTGCGGCGTGTACTTGGAATAGCGGCTTAAACTTGCAGCAAAAGTTGTTTTTGTGCTGGGTTGCGCCCAGAGGAATTGTTTCTGCGTCGGTAGCTTCTTTGTTTTCAATTTTATTAACCGAGCGGGGAATTAATGGGGGAGATTCTATTAAAGCTTTGGTATTTCTGACAATTATTATGACTGTATTTTGTCAGGGGTTAAGTGCTGGATTGGTAGCCAAATGGCTAAAAATTACCTCTAGCGCAGCAACAGGAGCGGTAATTGTGGGTTGCAATCCTTTGAGCTTATTAGTTGCGCGGTTATTTATCGAGCGCGGCGAACCTGTAGCGATGATTGACACCGATCCCCAAACTCGCCAACAAGCAGAAGCGGAAAGTATACCTTTTTTCTTGAGTAGTGCTTTAGATCCAGAAGTGTTAGACGAAGCCGGACTTGGGGCGATGGGTACTTTTATTGCGATGACAAATAATGGGGAAGTAAATTTTGTTTTGGCGCAAAGAGCGGCGGAAGAATTTAACCCACCTAGAGTTTTGGCAGTGTTTCCCCGCGATCCTATGGTGAATAATGGCAGTAATATTACAAAAATTAGTCAAGCATTTTTAAGCGAACTTGCTATCAAAACTTGGAATGATTATTTGACGGATGGCAGAGTAAAGTTAGGTACGACAACCCTAAGCGAACCGGGGTTGGCTTTTCAACAGGCGCACTTGCAAGCTTTGATGAGAGCGGGGGAATTAGTGCCATTGATAATTGAAAGAGAAGATCGCAGTCAAATAGCATCGGCTAGTGACGAATGGATTGAGGGCGATCGCCTGATTTATCTACTACACGATCCTAGACCTTTATTATTAAAACGTTTAGCGGGCGAGAGGCAATCAACTCGTTTGACTTTGGAGAAGTTACCAGAAGTTGAGGAAGTACCGATCGCGCTTTCAACTCCTCCTTAATTTTCACCGCGCTAATAAGGGAGCAGCTTTTAGTAACTTTTGGGTGTAGGGATGCTGAGGATTAGTAAAAATGTCTTCGGTATAACCAATTTCAACAATTTGCCCGGCTTGCATGACTGCAATGCGATCGCATAAAAATCGCGCGACAAATAAATCGTGAGTAATAAATAAATACGTGAGCTTAAATTGCTTTTTCAACTCCAGCATCAAATCTAATACTTGCGCTTGAATACTCGCATCGAGCATACTAACGGGTTCGTCGCAAATTAAGAGTTTGGGGTGTGTAATTACCGCACGCGCGATCGCACAGCGTTGTTGTTGTCCTCCCGATAGTTGCGACGGGTAACGTTCGTAATATTCTGCCGCCGGAAGCAACCCTACTTTTTCTAGCATTTCCATTACTTGCTGTTTGGCGGAAGAAAGAGGGGTTTCTAGTTTGTGAATTAGTACGGGATCGGCAATATTTTCACCTACGGTCATCATGGGATTTAAGCAAGCGTGGGGATCTTGAAATACCATTTGCATTTGTCGCCGTTGCTGTAATAAGTTTTGCCGCGACAAGGTAGTTAGTTCGGTGTCTTGCAGTTGGACTTTGCCCCCCGTAGGACGAATTAGTTGCAATATGGTACGAGATAAGGTGCTTTTCCCGCAGCCAGATTCGCCTACAAGTCCCAATATTTCCTCACAATACAGTTCTAAATTGACATTATCAACGGCTTTAATAGTTTGTTCTGGTACTTTCAAAAAGCGCTCGATGATATTTGGCTCAATGGTGTAATACTGCTGCAAATTAGTAGTTTTGAGGAGCGGTGCTAGGGTAGAGTGTTTATTTACTTTGCCTGAATTATCATTCTCGTGCAAACGCACGGCTGCGGCTAAGAGGCTTTGCGTATATTCATGCTGGGGCTGCTTCAAGACAGTTGTAGTGTCGTTTAATTCAACCAACGCTCCCCGGTACATTACGCCAATGCGATCGCAGTATTTCCCTACTAGCGCCAAATCGTGAGATATCAATAACAGCGCCATTTCTCGCTCTTTGCACAATCTAGTTAATTCTGTCAGAATTTGGGCGGCGACGGTTACATCTAAACTTGTGGTCGGTTCGTCGGCAACAATGAGTTTGGGGTTGAGTAATAATGCTAAAGCGATCGCAACTCTTTGTCTCATCCCGCCGCTAAACTCGTGGGGGTACTGATTCCAGCGACTTGCAGGAATACTGACAGCTTCTAAAGTCGCAATTGCTTTTTCTTTTGCTTGTTTTGCTGAGAGTTGGGATTGGTGGGAGTGCAAAGTTTCAAGGCAATGTTTGCCAATTGTCATCAAAGGATCGAGCCTTGTCATCGGATCTTGAAATACCAGCGCCACCGCTTCCCCGCGAAACTTCCGCACTTGGGCGCTATTCATGGCAAAAACTGGCTGCTCGTCAAAATTGACGCTACCTTCAATTTGCGATTTGGGTGGGAGCAAGCGCATAACCGCTCTCCCCAACGTCGATTTACCACAGCCCGATTCTCCTACTAAGCCTAAGCGATCGCCTGGTTGTAAGGTAAGAGATACATTGTCTATTGCCCAAGTAGGCGATTGGGGATAAGCGACTTTGAGATTTTCGATGCTGAGTAGGGATTTCATGTTTTACGAACTATTTTTGGTTAATTGCAGTATGGCGTTGCAATAATTCAGTAAGAGAGGCAAGCGATCGAGCAATTGCTGATGTCTATGGGCGGCGGTTTCTGGTACTTTGGCTGCTTGCAAAAATATTACATCCATTCCGATTAATTGCAACTGCTTGCTAATTTCAGTTTGGTAAGAGCGGATTTGATAATTGTCTATTGGCTCTAAGCTGAGGATCTGTTGCTGAAAAAATTGCTGGGCTTTTTGGTGGCTTTTGCGTAGCTCGATAGAATTGCGATCGCCCGCCGCGCACCTTAGTTGCTCTAATAGTTGGGCAAATTGCTGATAATGTTGATGATATTCTGGCAACATTGGGCTAATTATCATAAAATTAATGTAAAGAATTTTTGCCCTGTATACAAATTTTAGAGGTTTAGCAGACAATTGCTACTCTATAAATATTTTTGCTTGCGCCGACCATTTTTTGGCACAATTGGCGCTACTATTGACAAACCCAAGAATTTTTTACTTTGTCGCTGTAAAAGAGCGATTTATTTCTAATAGTCCTACCCTAAATATTTAACTTGCAGCCGATCCCTATGAATGTCGTTGCTCCTACCGCTTCCTTTGATTGTATTATTCCTGATTGGTTACAAAAGTGTTTAATTACATCATCAGATAATGATTCTAGCGATGCGGCGATCGTTTGCCGTGCTTTTGAGTTTGCCTATAAACTCCATGAAGGACAGTATCGCAAATCGGGAGAACCTTATATCTGTCACCCGGTAGCGGTAGCGGGCTTGTTGCGCGATTTGGGCGGCGGGGGAGCGATGATTGCGGCGGGCTTCCTGCACGATGTGGTTGAGGATACAGACATCACGATCGAACAATTAGAACAGTTGTTTAATCCTGAAGTTCGTCAGTTAGTAGAAGGCGTTACTAAGTTATCTAAGTACAATTTTTCGAGCAAAACTGAAAGTCAAGCAGAGAATTTTCGCCGAATGTTTTTGGCGATGGCGAAAGACATTCGCGTAATTGTCGTCAAACTTGCCGATCGCCTGCACAATATGCGAACGTTAGAACACTTACCTGATGAGAAGCGCCGGAGAATTGCTCAAGAGACGCGCGATATTTTTGCTCCCCTGGCTAATAGATTGGGGATCGGGCGATTTAAGTGGGAATTAGAGGATTTGGCGTTTAAGTATCTAGAAGCAGAAGCTTATCGGCAAATTCAAGAATTAGTTGCCGAAAAACGCGGCGACAGGGAAGCAAGACTTGCGCGGGTGACAGAAGTATTAAAAGCAAGGCTAGATCAAGCAGGAATTGAGTACAGCGATATAAGCGGTCGTCCCAAGCATCTGTATGGCATTTATCAAAAAATGCAGCGCCAACAGAAGGAATTTAACGAAATTTACGACTTAGCCGCAATTCGGATTGTCGTGCAAACTAACGAAGAATGCTATCGAGCTTTAGCGATCGTTCACGACGAATTTAAGCCAATTCCAGGGCGATTTAAAGACTATATTGGTTTACCTAAGCCCAATCGCTATCAATCGCTACATACGGCGGTAGTGGGCTTTACCGGGCGACCTTTGGAAGTGCAAATTCGGACTTTGGAAATGCACCACATTGCCGAGTATGGAATTGCGGCACACTGGAAGTATAAGGAAAAAGGTAGCAGTCACACGCAGATGACCCCAGGAGATGAAAAGTTTACCTGGTTAAGACAGTTATTAGAATGGCAAAACGAGCTTAAAGATGTCAAAGATCCGCAGGAGTATTTGGAAAGCGTCAAAGATAATTTGTTTGAAGATGACGTTTATGTATTTACTCCCAAAGGTGATGTAATTTCTTTAAGTCCGGGTGCAACTACGGTAGATTTTGCCTACCGGATTCATACAGAAGTCGGAAATCGCTGTAGCGGTGCGCGGGTAAATGGGCGGATGGTGACGCTAGATACGCAGTTGAAAAATGGCGATATTGTTGAAATTCTCACCCAGAAAAACAGCCATCCAAGTTTAGACTGGTTAAATTTTGCCCGCACATCGGCGGCAAAAAATCGGATTAGGCAATGGTACAAGCGATCGCATAGAGACGAAAATATCGCTCGCGGTCGAGATATGTTAGAAAAAGAAATGGGCAAAACTGGGTTTGAATCTTTGCTCAAATCCGCACCGATGGAACAAGTAGCCCAAAAGTGCAACTACCACAGCGTGGAAGACTTATTAGCGGCGGTGGGTTACGGAGAAGTAACTTTAAACTTGGTACTCAATCGCTGGCGAGAAGTGTTTAAAGTCCAGCAAAGCGTTGATACTACAGAAGTTATTACTTTACCAACTACCGCAAATCGGATTGCTTTACCGCCCAAAAAGTTCAGCGAATCGCCAATTGCGGGGGTTGAAGGGTTGTTGTATCATTTAGCTGGTTGTTGCAGTCCAATTCCTGGGGAAGCAATTATTGGAGTAGTGACGCGCAGCAATCGGGGGATTTCGATTCACCGCCAAGGCTGTCAAAATGTCGAAAGTGTTGAAGGCGATCGCTTAGTTCCGGTAAGCTGGAATCCTGTAGATGCAAGTAAAGGTCGTCCCCAAACTTATCCGATTGACGTACAAATTGAAGCTATCGATCGGGTGGGCGTACTTAAAGATATTTTATCTCGCCTCAGCGACTACAGTATCAACGTGCGAAATGCTAATGTTAAAACTGCTAACGGGCAACCTGCTATTATTGACTTAGGTATAGAAATACGCGATCGCGATCAATTAGAACAAGTATTTGTGCAGATCAAAAAATTGAGCGATATTCTTAATATTCGTCGGGTGGGACAGGTTGAAGAATAGAAGAATTGCTATTGTTAAAATCAGTGACAAATTCTTTTAGTTCTTGCAATACTTGACTTTTAGGATACAAATATCCTGGCGGACAACCGCCAAAAAGTTGATAGTGTTTAGTGCGGATGTCGTACTTAACTGGGTTTTGGGTTTGATTAACAAACTCAAAACCAAAAGCTGTAGTAGCTACTTCGGCGACACTGGTAGGCTCAACGGCAAAATTAACTAAGTTTAAGTTGTTATTGATTGCTAGTTGAATATCTTGCCATAAGTGCTTTAAATTATAAAACTGAAATACGCTATTCCTATCGATCTTATCTACTAAGTTATTGTGGAGAAAATCGTAAACTATATTTTTTTTAATCCCCTTACCAAACAAACCCGGTAAGCGCACAACTAAAGCATCAAACCGCTCTTGAATAATATTTTCTAACTCTAGGCGATGTTTGCCGTAAGGATGTAAGTTTTCTAAACTTGCGCTCGTATCTTCATTTACTTCAATCGGTTGAGGATACACATCAACCGTAGAGATTAAAACTACTTTATTTGCGGTTACTTGCTGTAAATAATTAATTAATCGCTGTAAATTTTCTTTGTCTTTAATAGGTTCTTTATTTGCCAACCATTTTTCGGCTGGTGCAGCCGTACAAACTAATAAATCAAAATTTTTTCCGGCAATTGATTCGATGTTTTTAGAATTATAAAAATTTTTATACTCTGCTTGCTGAATTAAATTACTGCCAATAAAACCCGTATAACCAATAATTGCATTACTCATAATATAAAAATGATTTTTTACCTAAGCTTACCAATAGCTTTATATTAGATTTTCCTATAACGTAATATATTTAAAACAAGCTTGGTTAGAAAGTTCGATCTAATAATATATGTAGCTCTTACCTTCTGCTACTTAGCGATAAGCATCTAAATACATTGTAAAGCTTAGACGTAATCTCATATCAAGTTTTTACAGCAATGTCAAGACAAAAAAATGAAAGTTTTGCAAAATCTCTTAGAACTTAAAGGATAGAAAAATCCAGTTTTAGTTTAAACTAAAAGTTATTTTTAGGGAATGAGGGTGAATATAGCTGGAAATATTAAATAGAGCAGAAAATTTAATTTATACAAAAAGTTTTTGATAAATTCAGTTAATATATTC
>JAPJOW010000308.1 GCA_030826005.1 Aliterella sp. RAGGC_92 | reverse complement strand
ATTCACAAACAAAGACTCGCCACCAAAAAACTTTTTTAGCAGTCCCGGTATAAGTCCGCCCGAAAACTCCGTTCGCATTGATAATTGCGACTCCATGCTAGTCATAGCGCCAGCTTCCGCCGTAATAGTTTCACCGGGGTTGAGAGTAAGAAAAATTGTGGCAAAAGCTGGTTTGTAACGAATCTCCGTTTTCACTAACTAATTTACTCCTTTGGGGGGACGCATACAATATGCGCTAGGAGTAGGGCGATCGTCCAGTGTTCGTAAAGAAATTAGAAGTTTTTGCGAGGGAAACTTATTTACTGCCAAAAAAATAGTGAGAAGCGATCGCATTTATTCGTTAAAAAGTTGATATTTTTACGGCGGTATCTCTAAACATTTTTATAGGTGGATACCTGGGACTTATCTAGTCCTGATTTTTTAAGAAAACTACCTCTATCTTGAGTTAGGTTATGCACCTCTGTCTATAGTGGGTTTAATAGTAGTTTCCGCCTTTGCTAACCTGCAAAAGAAGTTGTCATTTTAGACATTTTTAAGGTATTAAATCCAACACCGTACAAGTAATTTTATTTACTTGCGATCGCTGTTGTTATTCAATTAAGCAGAGGTTGCTATGACATTTACTCAAACTAACGATCCAGATATTAGCCAAGCTGTAACAGCATTTCAAAGCTTAGAAACTGACGATCAATTAGCTTTGTTTTACTTTATTTATAAAGAAATGGGACACTCAATTACCCCGGCTGCGCCAGGTGCAAGCACTGTAGGTACAGATATTGCTGAAGGATTATTTAATCAACTTAAAGAAAAGTCCCACGAGGAGCAATTACAGTTTCAACGCGACTTAATTAATAATGGCGACAATGAATATACCCGGATGTACGGCTCGATGAGCGAAACTACCAAGCTACTATTGTGGTATCGCTTATCTCAAGGTATGGATAGCGGCGAAATTATTCCTATGCCCTCAGATTACAAGATTTCCTCTCAAGCTGAAGAACTGTTTAATAAAATTAAAGGCATGGAATTTCAGCAACAAATTACTTTATTCCGCGACTATGTAGGGCCAATGGGTGCAGAAGCAAAAAAAGGCCCAGACATTTAAATAAAGCTATTTTGTAGGTAATTAAACTTGCACTGTTAGGCTAATACTTTTTTTAGCCTAATCCATTCATGACTGTTGTTAATTTCCAAACATTAATTTATGACCTCTGCACAAACTGAAGCTGTTAAGCAATCTGTAATCGCATTTCGTAGTTTAAAAATGGAAGACCGCCTAGCTGCATTAGGCTTAATGTATAAACATATTGCTGGACAAATTCCTGCAAATGCAGTTAACAACTCGGCAAAAGCGAGTGGCTTAGTAAGTAAAGTCGGACAATTATCACCCGAACTACAAACCCAATCCTTGCGCGATATGCTAGATGCCCAAAGGCAAGATGGCGATGAAGTTGCACTAGATCCCAATCCTAGTAAAGCCTTAGCTGAACTTGTAACTGGAAGCAATGAGACAATTCCCATCGACGAATATAGTTCGTTGGCAACAGAAGATAAACTTGCTTTTTGGTATCAAATGGGTCAAAAAGTAGAAAGTAGCCTTAGTGGGATTAGTCCTTCGCCAGAAATTAGCGAATTTTTAGCTTCTCTCCAGTCATTAAGTGCTGACGATCGCATAGCTTTTATTAGCAAAGCACTTTAATCAGTAGCTATAGCAAAGCTGGCAAAAGCCTTTATTCTAAAATAATAGAGGTAAAGCCATGCTCGATATTTCAACAGTGCTGTGGTGGAGCGGCGGGGTTATCCTCGCCGCTATTGCTGTAATAGTCTTTGTTTTGTACTTTCGGGGAACGTTTCGCGATCGCATTGAATACAAATTAATCAATGTCCCAAGTCCTAATGAGGATCGTTTTCCTTTAGCTGTAGCAACTTTATCAAATTCTGTGTTTACGACAGGTCGCTGCACCGAGCATTGGGTAGAAGCCGATAATATATATGCTGCTAGAATTGCTGCAATTAAAGAAGCGAAATATAACATTCATTTTGAAACATTTTTCATGACTCCGGGGCGACGGGCAAATGAGTTTGCCGATGCGATATGCGATCGCGCTACCGAAGGAGTTAAAGTATCGATGATTATCGACCATCACGGCTCAAAGAAGTTATCAAAGCGTTACTGGAAAAGGTTAACAGCTTGCGGAGTTGATATTCGCTTTTTTAACAAATTTAATTGGAGAGCGCCGATTGATTATTTTGCTCGCACTCACTGGAAATTGCTGGTAATTGACAACAAAAAAGCCTTAATTGGCGGTGCGGGGGTTTCAGATTTTTGGGATGGTGTAGACAATATTAAGGATACTGGGGCTTGGTACGATTTTGAAATGAGCTTTACCGGGGAAGTTGTCGCCGCCTTGCAAGGTATGTTTATGCAGCATTGGACGTATGTGCATGGTACGGCGGATCTGAGTTGCAAGTTGTTTAATCCCCAACCAACAAACGATCCGGCAATAATGGTGACGGCGGGGGACGATCCCTCTTATCGATCTTCTTCTGTAAAAGCTTTATTTTTAACCAGCATTCACGCCGCTAAAAAAAGAATTTGGATATCTAGCCCTTACTTTTTGCCCGATTCTAATTTAAGGGCATCATTGATTATTGCCAAGAAAAAAGGGGTAGAAGTTCGGATTTTAACTAATGGTTCTCAGTGTGACAAAAAGTTTGTTTATTACGCTTCTTGCGAACTGTATGGCGACTTATTAGCCGCCGGAATTGAAATTAACGAGTATCAACCTAGTATGATGCACGCCAAAGCCTTGCTACTTGATGATTGTTGGATTAGTACAGGCAGCGCCAATTTCGATCCGCGTAGCTTTTTTCATAATGACGAACTTGATATTTCTACCGCCCAGCCGGAATTAGTCAAATACATCGAAAACCTCTTTATTACAGGTTTCTCGCGGTGCAAGCAGATAAATAGCAATGCTTGGCGCAAGCGAGAACTTTGGAAGCGGATATTAGGGCGCGTCGTGTTATTTTTTCAATCGCAGTTGTAATTGGATCGAGGCAATAGCGATAAAAATGGTAAAATCCTGCCTGAGAAACGTAGAGGAAAATAGATGCCAGTATCTACTGAGGAAATAAAATTTGGTACGGATGGCTGGCGGGGAATAATTGCCGACGATTTTACTTTCGATCGCCTAAAATTAGTCGCGCCGATCGCTGCAAAAGTATTATCGCAAACTTATGGGGCAACCGCAGGCAACAATATAATTATTGTCGGTTACGATCGCCGTTTTATGGCAGAAACTTTCGCCCAAAAAACCGCCGATGCTGTCGTCGCCGCAGGTTTTGACGTGCTGCTTGCTGGGGGCTACGCTTCAACTCCAGCTTTTAGTTGGGCGGTGAAGCATTACAACGCTTTGGGCGCATTAGTTATTACGGCAAGTCACAATCCTGGTAGCTATTTGGGGTTAAAAGTTAAAGGCGCTTTTGGGGGTTCTGTACCGCCGGAAGTTACTCAGCAAATTGAAAAATTACTATCCTCTAACGAATCATTTTTACCAATTAAGGCTGGTACGCTGCAAATATTCGAGCCTTGGGCTAATTATTGCCAAGCCTTGCAACAAAAAGTAGATATAAATCAAATTAGAAGCAGCATTACTTCGGGCAAGTTAGCAGTATTTGTCGATGTTATGCACGGTGCAGCCGCCGGAGGGTTGGCGCAGATATTGGGCGTACCCGTACAAGAAATTAATAGTAATCGCGATCCGTTATTTGGTGGCGGCGCGCCCGAACCCTTACCCCGTTACTTATCTAAGTTATTTCGCACCATGCGGACATATAAGCGCACGAAACCCGCCGATAGCGTGGCTGTAGGCTTTGTATTTGATGGCGATGGCGATCGCATTGCGGCGGTGGATGGGCAAGGAAATTTTTTATCTTCCCAAGTTTTAATTCCGATTTTGATTCAACATTTAGCCGCCAAACGCGGTTTAACAGGGGAAATTGTTAGAACTGTTAGCGGTTCTGATTTAATCTCGCGCGTTGCCAACTTGTACAATTTGCCAATATACGAAACTCCCGTTGGTTACAAATACATTGCCGATCGAATGCTTGTAAGTAACGTATTGCTAGGGGGGGAAGAATCGGGG
>JAPJOW010000037.1 GCA_030826005.1 Aliterella sp. RAGGC_92 | reverse complement strand
GCTATTTTGATTGAGGTAGAAGTCAAGAGAGCGGCGTATTTCATCGGTTAGCTCTCCTAAAACTCTTAGCAAAGATGCCATCCCTGGATTGGTAAATGCGACCGAATCTTCAATTTGATCGTCGCCTTCGGTATGGGGAATAGAAATTGTTTGTAGCATCCGCGTATCTCTAGTTGCGGGTAGTTTTGTAGCTCGTAACAATGCCGCTTGCAACTGGTAAGTCCCGATGGGTACAGTGCGAGAAAATTGCGGCACTCCATCAACAATAATGGCAATTTCTGTATTGTCAAACTCGATATCTACTAACACGGCTGCTTCTTGAGGAGCAAATTGCCGCAGTTGTTCGCGGATAGTGCGAATTAAAGAAAAACTATTTATTTCTAAAACATCCACTTCTAAGCCAGCTTGGGCAAAAGTATCCATATAAGTATCGGTAATTTCTTTGCGCGTGGCAACTAGCAGCACTTGTACTTTCTCGATGCCGTCTTCATCCACAAAGTAACCTAGCTTTTGATAGTCAACGTCGGCTTCTTCTCTGGGATAGGGTAAGTACAGACCAGCTTCGTGATTTAGTACCATTTCTCGTAGTTCGCGATCGTCTAATTCTGCGGGTAGAGGAATAAGCCTAACTAAAGATTCCCTTCCTGGTACTGCCGTCGCGACTCGCTGGGCTTTGATTTTGCTTTCAGCTAGGGCTGAAGTAATTAATTGGGCTAGGGCGGCAGAATCAACGATTTGCCCATCTTGAAAAATTCCTTCGGGAACTGGAAAAGAAGATAATGCCCCAAGCTTGAAGCCCTGGCGTTGCTTGCTGAGTTGAGCTACATTAATTCTTTCTGGAGCAATTTCAATGCCAACGCCTACTTTACGTTTTGTCAATAAATTTTTAAAACGATTAACCACAGTTTTGTCAATTGTCTAAAGGTTGATAACTAGACTAGATGAGATATTTATATTAATGTCTGCTACGCAAATGTAGCTTAAAAATATCAAACTGCCTCAATCAATCCATAAGTTATAACAAATGTCAACAATACAAAGGTTAAAAAACAAAATCAAGCCCTGGAAAAAACTAGGAATTTTTGCTCTTTTAGGCTTGATGTTAAGTTGGGTTGTTAGCTGTAGTACAGGTAATATAAACAATACCCAAGGGCAAAATTCTACCGGGGGCAAGCCGCCGCTTGAATTTTGGACAATGCAGTTGCAGCCAGAGTTTACTGATTATTTTCAAAGCTTGATCGGGAAGTTTGAAACGGAAAACCCTGGTATCAAAATTAACTGGGTTGACGTGCCTTGGTCGGCGATGGAAAGTAAAATTTTGACGGCGGTAGCAGCAAAAACCGCACCAGATGTTGTGAACCTTAACCCAGATTTTGCTTCTCAACTAGCAACTCGTAATGCCTGGCTGGACTTGGATGCTAAAGTGCCACCAGAAGTATTAAAGTCTTATCTACCAAATATTTGGCAAGCTAGTACCTTGGATGGAAAAAGTTTCGGTATTCCTTGGTATTTAACTACTCGCTTGACTATCTACAATACGGACTTATTTAAGCAAGCAGGAGTGAGCAATCCGCCCGCGAATTACGCTCAACTTGCTCAAGCCGCTAAACTTATTAAAGATAAAACTGGCAAATATGCTATGTTTACCAGTTTTGTTGCTGAAGACACCGCAGAAGTGTTGGAGTCTTTAGTGCAAATGGGCGTAACTTTAGTAGATGACCAAGGTAAAGCAGCATTTAATACTCCGGTAGGAAAAGCAGCTTTTAGTTACTGGGTGAATCTTTATAAAGATGGTTTGCTGCCGAAAGAGTCATTAACTCAAGGACATAGACATGGTATAGAAATGTATCAGTCAGGAGAAGCGGCAATGTTAGCATCGGGAGGAGAGTTTTTACAGGCGATCGCGAAAAATGCTCCAGAAATAGCTAAAGTATCTGCTACCGCTCCGCAAATTACTGGAGAGACAGGCAAAAAGAATGTGGCGGTAATGAATTTAGTTATTCCCCGCGATACCGAACAACCAGACAACGCGCTTAAGTTTGCCTTGTTTGTCACCAACAATCAAAATCAATTAAGTTTTGCTAAAGCGGCAAATGTATTACCTTCCACATCCGCCGCCCTCAGCGATAGTTACTTTAAAACTGCTGCAAATGCGGATGCTTTAGAAAAAGCACGGGTAATTAGCGCCCTCGAATTGCCCAAAGCTGAAGTATTAGTTCCGGCAATGAAGAATATTAACGTTTTGCAAAAAGCAATTTACGAAAACTTGCAAGCAGCAATGTTAGGAGAAAAAACCGTAGACCAAGCGATCGCCGATGCGGCACAAGAGTGGGATAATCGCGCTTAAATTGGAGAAATATGCGATCGCGTTGTAGATTTGCAATGGGCGATCGCATAGATGCGATTATTTTCTAAAGTAGTTAGATGAAAATTAAAGTTATCAATCCCAACACCACCGCCAGCATGACGGCGAAAATTGGCATAGTTGCCCAAGCAGTCGCTAATCCTGGTACGGAAATTATTGCCACTAGCCCTTCTATGGGGACAGTTTCGATTGAGGGACATTACGATGAGGCTTTGGCTGTAGTGGGATTGCTAGAGGAAATCCGCAAAGGAGAAGCAGAAGGTGTAGATGGTTACGTTATTGCTTGTTTTGGCGATCCGGGGTTACTTGCAGGGCGTGAATTAACGCGCCGCCCTGTTATTGGGATTGCAGAAGCTGCTATGCACGTAGCTAGTTTAATTTCCACAGGCTTTTCAATTGTGACTACTTTAAGTCGGACGCGAATTATTGCCCAGCATTTAGTAGAAAACTATGGGATGAATAAGTTTTGCCGTAATATCCGCAGCACAGATTTAGCCGTTTTAGAGCTAGAAACCGATAGTAATGCTAGAAAAATTATTATAGACGAATGCCGCAAAGCTTTAGTTGAAGATAGTGCAGAGACGATCGTCTTAGGCTGTAGTGGGATGGCGGACTTGGCAAAAGAGATTAGTCAAGAAATTGGCGCACCTGTCATTGATGGAGTGGGAGCGGCGGTTAAGTTTGTGGAGGTTTTAGTTAGTTTAGGGCTAGAAACAAGTAAAGTTGGCGCTTTAGCTTTTCCGATTCCTAAGCCCTATACAGGAATATTGCAAAATTTTACTGTTTCTTAAGCCTTACTACCAACACCCGCAGCTTGCTTGTAAGCTGCCCAACCGCCGTAATCGGAGATATCTAACCAGTTGTACTTTTCGACTAATTCGCGCGGGTAGAGCATGGCGGTAATGGCTTCGCCATCAGTTAAAATTACGTCCGACGGGTACATATTGGGCGGTTCAGTGGCGAGTAAATATTCGTATTGTTCGATTGTAAGTTCGTACACTTCCCCAGGAATAGAAATTCCGCGATCGCTAACTTCGTAAATCGCTGGATGCCAACCATCTCCCGCCGCGTGTAAGCGGTAGTTAGGACGAGTTGCGGCAGTTTTGATAAATTTTGCCGATTGCAGGTTTTTGTGGTCTGGTTGTCCTTGCAAGGCTGAACCGCAAATAAATACGCGCTTTGAGTTGATAGAGTTTTGAGTCATGGGTATGAACCTATAGATAAAACTGGCGCTGAACTAAAGGGGGAAAGAGGAGGGGACAAGGGGATAAAAAAAGGGTTGCTGTAGAGGCATAATCATATCTAAATTCAGCAATGCCATAAAAATTAATTTGACTTACTGGGCGGTTTTGGTATCTTGCTGCAACTGTTCTACTTCTTTAATTACCCGCTCTTTACTAGCTGTCAAATGCTCTCTAACGGCTTCAATGGCGGCTTGGGGGTTGCGATCGCGTACTGGTTCAAAAATCTGGCGATGCTCGGTACGAATTTCTAGCACTTGGGGATTATTTTTCGTTGTTTGAATCCTCAGTAGTTGCATTTTATCAAATACTCGATCTAGTAACGATACCAGCCAAGGGTTTCCCGAACTTTTTGCCAGCAGTCGATGAAAGCGATAATCCAAGTCGAGCAAGCGAAAACTTGTCAGTTGCGAGGGTTTGCTTTCTACTAACTTTTCTGCTTGTTCTACCATTTTTTCTAATTCTTTTAACTGCGAAACTGTAGCTTTTTGGCACGCTTCCATTACAGACAGTTGCTCTAGAGCAATTCGGCAATCGTACAACTGTGCTGCGTCCGTTACAGAAATAGTCGCCACGCGCAGAGTATCGTTGGCATCATTGGCAATTAAATTCTCATGCTGGAGTAATTGCATTGCTTCTCGAATCGGCGTTCTACTAACTTGTAACTGTTTAGCTAATTGAACTTCTACTAATCGCTGTCCTGGCGCTAGTTCGCCGGAAAGAATTGCTGTTTTTAAAGCTTGATAAGCTTGCTCTTGCAACGATTGATTGCGTTTAAGACTTCGCGGCGACAGGGGCAATATCTTCCTCCTTACTAATTTCTGTTATGTACTTGCCTATACATTTATTATTAGCCGATAGCTGTATACAGTATATAACTGAATTTTTAAATACTGCCACTAGCATAAGCTGTAAGGAGCATAAAGAGTGACTATAGAGCTTAAACCTAAGTCCGCTAGTAATACAACAATTCAACAAGCCCTAGCAGAAGCTGCCGCCGGGGTAGCATTGCGATCGGTGACAAAAAAATATGGCGCTGTCACCGCCGTAGAAAACCTCAGCTTAGATATTGCCGCCGGAACTTATTGCTGTTTGTTGGGGCCTAGTGGCTGCGGAAAAACTACCGCACTGAGAATGATTGCAGGACACGAACAAGCGACAAGCGGAGATATATTAATTGGGAATCGTCGGGTTAATGATATTCCCGCCGCCAAACGCAACACGGCGATGATGTTTCAAAGCTATGCGCTGTTTCCTCATAAGACGATTTGGGAAAATGTAGAGTTTGGTTTGAAGATGCGGAAATTAAGGGAAAGCGATCGCTCCTCTAGAGTAGGAGAGATGTTAGAACTTGTGGGTTTAAGTCATGTAGGCGATCGCAAACCAACAATGCTAAGTGGCGGACAACAGCAACGCATCGCTTTAGCTAGAGCCTTAGTTACCCGTCCCCAAGTTTTGATGCTGGATGAACCTTTGAGCGCCCTTGATGAGAACTTGCGAGTGCGGATGCGGACGGAGTTACGCAAAATTCAAAAGCAATTTGGCATGACTTTTATTCAAGTAACCCACCATGTAGAAGAAGCTTTTTCGCTTTCTGACCAAATTGTAGTTATGTCTCACGGACGCATCGATCAAGTAGCAACTCCTGAAGAATTATTTGATACTCCCGCTTCCCAGTTTGTCGCTAAATTTATGGGAGACAACAACATCTTTACAGGCAAAGTAGTTAGCAGCGTTACCGATAGCAGTTTAGATTTAATTCAACTAGAAGTAGCTGGGATTGGCTCGATATTTTGCCGGGGACACGCGGTAGCAGTAGGAACAGAAGCCGCGTGTTCAATTCGACCCGATTTGATGTCCGTTGCTCCCTATGCTCGCATTCCGGCAAAGTCTTCTCTTAGCGCCAACGAAGTATCGGCGCGGATTACGGCAGTGGAAATGACTGGGTATGTAACGAGAGTTTCCTTAATGATGGAAGCTACCGGACAAGAATTGCTGTACAAAGTTCGTACCGAAGATTGGCGAACCAATGACTTGAAAGAAGGTCAATTAGCGATCTTGAGTTGGTCGAAAGATAACTGTATTTTTCTAGCGTACTAAACTATGAGTAAAATTACTCGGCGTAAAGCGATCGCCTATGGATTAGCGGCGGGGGGAACTATGCTGACGGCAGCTAGTTGCCAACCCCAAAGAGGCCCTACCATAATTACCAACAAGATTAAAGATGTAACTTTACGCTTGATTGGTTCGGGTGCAGCGCAAATTAACGATATCCGCGTTCAGGCAGAGAAAGACTTGGGTTTTAAGATTAGTATGCGCGCCTTGAGTACCGCAGAAAATATTCAAATTGCGATTACTCAGCCCAAACAGTACGATATTTTCGATGGTGAGTATTTTAGCTTGCCCCTCGTTATTCCTTCGGGAAACCTGCAAGCAATTGATATCAAAAAAATTAAAGAGTTTGACAAAATCACGCCGATTTTTACAACCGGAGAACTGTATCCCGGTGCAAAAGTAAATAATTCCCAAGGGACTGCGCCCCGCAAAGTAGTATTCCTGAAAGGGAAAGATTCAACGGAACTTGCTACAAGTCCGACAGACTGGGCGACAATGATTCCCTTTCAGTACAATGCCGACACCTTGGGCTATCGTCCCGATTTAGTGGATACAAAAATAGAGTCTTGGGCAGATTTATTCGATCCCAAGTTTAAGGGTAAAACTTCTCTACTCGATATTCCCTCAATTGGGATTATGGACGCAGCAATGATTATGGAGTCTTTGGGGCTGATGCAGTTCGGCGACAAAGGTAACATGACTAAAGAAGAACTCGACAAAGTAACGGATCTTTTGATCGAACAAAAGCAAGCGGGACAATTTCGGGCTTTTTGGAAGACTTTTGATGAATCGGTTAACTTAATGTCTTCCGGGGAAGTGGTATTGCAATCGATGTGGTCGCCCGCCGTTACCGCCGTCAAGTCGCGGGGGATTCCTTGCGTTTATGCGCCTTTAAAAGAAGGTTATCGCGGTTGGGGCGGAGGTTTGGGCTTGTCTAAAAATCTCTCAGGAATTCAACTAGATGCGGCTTACGAATATCTTAACTGGATGCTAGATGGCTGGGTTGGGGGTTTTTTGAGCAGACAAGGTTATTACAGCGCTGTACCCGTAAATGCCCGCAAGTTTATGAAACCGGAGGAGTGGGATTTTTGGTACGAAGGGAAACCCGCAGCTATTGATATGATCGATCCTTTTGGTAAAAAGATTGAATCTAAAGGTGCTGTGCGTGATGGTGGTTCTTTTAGCGAACGTATGGGTAATGTGGTTTGTTGGAACTCGTTTATGCCACAGCAAGTATACCTAGTTTATAAATGGACGGAATTTATTGTTGCGTAGAGACGTAGCACTGCTACGTCTCCCTCTCTAAAAAAGTTTCATTAATTTGGTGTGAGGGAGCAAATGTTTTATTTTCTCAGGCATTATCTGGGACAAAGTTGTGCTGTTTTTGGTTCTCTAGGAATCTTTATGCAAGTTGCCAGTGCAAACGAATCTCCACCCATAGAGCAAGTTAACCCCTATAGCCTACAAGCACAAGTTACTTCTGTTTCGCAGCTATCGGACGTTCAACCGACCGATTGGGCATTTCAAGCATTACAGTCTTTAGTCGAGCGCTATGGCTGCATTGCTGGTTATCCCGATGGCACTTTTAGAGGCAACCGGGCTTTGACTCGCTACGAATTTGCGGCGGGAATGAATGCGTGTTTAGACAGGGTAAACGAACTAATTAGTAGCGGAACTTCCAATGTAGTTACAAAAGCAGATTTGGTTACTTTACAAAAACTCCAAGCGGACTATGCTACCGAATTAGCTGTTATTAGGGGGCGCGTTGATAGCTTAGAAGTGCAAACGGCGGAACTAGAAGCAAATCAGTTTTCGACCACAACTAAATTAGTAGGTCATGCGGTTTTTGCGATCGCCGGGGCTTTTGGCGATGACAAGGCTGTGACTTCGGGGGCGGGAATTATCCCCCCTACACCCGGTCAATTTGGTACGCCAAGAGAAGGTGGAGTGCAGCCAGCGCGAGAACCTTTAGATAACAATATATTTGCCTCGGCGCGGGTACGGTTAATTTTAGATACGAGCTTTACAGGCAAAGATCGCCTAATTACTCGTTTGCAAGCAGGTAACACACCCGCCCTTGGCGATGCGACGGGTACAGCCATGTCTAGATTAGCTTTTACAGCAGATAGCAATAATGCCTTTGCTATTAACCAATTAGAATATCGCTTTCCAATTGGCGATCGCGGTACGGTATTTTTAGAAGCTTTTGGATTTTTAGACTTATTTGTCCCTACCTTGCATCCCCTTGATGGCGACTACGACACGGTACTATCTGGTTTTGCTTTGCGAAGTCCTATTTATTTCCCCAGTGGCGTAACGGGGGCGGGATTTAATTACAACATTACTGACTCTATCAATATTGGGGGTGGTTATTTAGCCGGAGATCCTACCGCCAGTAATCCCGATACAGGCTTATTTGGTGGTGCTTACGGAGCGCTAGGACAAATTACGATTCGACCTAGCCATCAGTTTGCGATCGCACTTACCTATTTACGCGCCTACGATGACGGTAGCGGTAATGCTCCGCCTGGGGGCTTTTTTGGTAGCGAAAATGCTGCTTTTCCTTTTGGCCCGTATGCTACTTCTACTAATGGCTATGGCGTTGAAGCAGAGTATCGGCTTAGTTCTAAATTTATTTTGAGCGGTTGGTATTATTTTGCAGATGCGGCGGCGCAAGGCGGGCCGGGGGATGGTTCGGAGGCTAATATTCAATCTTGGGCTGTAGCTTTAGCTTTCCCCGACTTGGGCAAAAAAGGCAACTTAGGGGGGCTTGTGGTGGGGATGCCTTCTAAAGCTACTAGCAACGACGTTGCAGCCTTCGAGGATCGCAGTACATCAATTATGGTGGATGCGTTTTATAAGTATCAAATTACAGACAATATCGGCATTACACCCGGTTTAATTGTAATTACCAATCCCGACCATAACGACAATAACGAAACAATTTATGTGGGAGTGCTGCGAACAAACTTTAATTTTTAACTAAATCTACCCTTTTTAAACCGATGCTGAAAACTTCTAACGCTTTAAAGCCTTACTTACTGGTTGCTCCTCAGACGCTAGTTTTTTTATTGTTTCTGATTTTGCCCATTATTGCGATCGCTATTGTTAGTTTTTGGAACTTTAACGGTTTTGCAATGACTCCCGGCTTTACGCTGAATAACTATTTGGGCATTTTTACATCTAAAGTTTATCTTGCAACTTATCTCAATACCTTCAAGTTTGCGGCGATTGTGTGGTTGCTTTGCTTGTTAATTGGTTATCCGGTGGCTTATTTTCTGGCTTTTCAAGTCAAAAGTTCCCAATGGCAAACTATTTTATTTCTTATTTGTACCATTCCCTTTTTGACTTCTAATGTAATTCGGATGATTTCGTGGATTCCATTTTTAGGGCGAGAAGGATTGATTAATCAAGGTTTGATGAGATTGGGACTAATAAACCAACCTATTGAAGCGTTGCTTTACTCGGATTTTTCGGTAATTTTGGCGATGGTACACCTATATGCTTTGTTTATGGTTGCGCCAATATTTAATAGTATGATGCGAATCGAGACTTCGCTAATTACAGCAGCCGAAGACTTAGGTGCGTCCCCGTTACAGATTCAGCAGCAAATAATTTTACCTTTATCTGCTCCCGGTATTGCGATCGGTTCTATTTTCATCATCACTCTAGTAATGGGCGAATTTGCCACTATGCGGATTATGAGTGGTGGTAAATCTTCTTCGGTAGGATATCTAATCAAAAATCAAATAGATAGCTTGCAGTACCCACTAGCTGCGGCTAATGCGGTAGTTTTACTCATTATTACGCTACTAATTGTCTTTGGAATTTTGCGTACCGTCGATATTCGCAAGGAGCTTTAAATCATGACTCAGAGCGCAAAAAAATCTTTTTCTAGTTATCTGCTAACAGCCTTTTTTGGACTATTTGTTTTATTTTTATACGGGCCAATGTTCGCTATTTTTATCCTGTCGCTTCAAGGGCCGGAAGGACAATTAACTTTTCCCATGCGCGGGTTTAGTTTTCACTGGCTAAATGCCGTATTTGGCGTGCAGCGTGTGGGTAATTTCGTTGATGCGTTTGGGCGTTCTTTCAGCTTAGGATTGCTAGTAACAGTTTTCACCGTTGTATTTAGCGTGATGGCGGGTTTAGCTTTTCGGCGGCGCTTTTTTGGTTCTAATGCGGTGTTTTACCTAACCATTTCTAGCTTAATTGTCCCTAGCATTTTAGTATCTTTAGGCATTGGGATTGTATTTAGCTTGGTGGGGTTAGACAATCAATGGTTCTCGTCAGCGTTGGCGGGACATTTGACTTGGACTTTACCTTTTGCTTTCTTAATTATGCTAGGAATCTTTGGGCGTTTTAATCCCGCTTACGAAGAAGCCGCGCGCGATTTGGGAGCAAGTGAAATGACAACGTTTTGGCAAATTGTTTTTCCCCTAATCGCCTCTAGTGTAATTGGTGTCGGGTTGCTAGGCTTTACGCTTTCCTACGATGAATTTACCCGCACTTCGTTGATTTCTGGCGAAACAAATACTTTACCCTTAGAAATTTTTGGGATGACAACTAATGTCACATCTCCCGCGCTTTATGCTTTGGGGACATTAACTACAGTCTTTTCTTTTGCCTTAATTGGTGTTGCGCTAGTTGGAATTAGATTAATTTCCCGTCGTCAGTCTCAGTAAAAATTAGTTTAAAGCGGCAAAATCCAATTATAAATTCTGCCGCCGAGAATATTTTTAGAAAGTCAAAGAGTAAAGGTGCAATATATTACTCTCTTGCATTAATTTACCTTTCTATCTCATACCAAGCGAAAGGCTTGAACTTCCTTCCTGCCGGAACTTGATGATAATAAGATTCTTCTATCCAAGTTCTTACTTCTGTTTCAGAATCAAAGCTAAGTTTATCGCCAGTAGTTGGATTGTACAGCTTCCATACGGTATTTCCTTTTTTGCGCGATCGCCACACTTGCAACTCGGAATTTTGCTTAAGATAGCTGGTTAACTTTTGCCAAACTCTACTCAACCATGATTCGCGGTTTGGGCGATCGCTATTTTCTAATTCTTTGCTAGTAATTAATTTTAAGTCTTTGTAATTCATCAATTCCGCCTCCTCTAGCGTCATCGTTTTTGAGGCGCGTTCCTTCAGTTTCATCTTACTTCCGTCTCTCTAACCACCTACTAAAGGCTATAAAAAGAGATGAACGCTTGCTTTTATTTCTGTATCTATTGTAACGGAATTTATATTATTTTGCCTGCGATCGGCAAGTTTAATTAGATGTCCAAATTGACTGTATAGCTAAATACAGTATGATGTTTTGGATAGGTGTATACAGTATTCAGAAGTGAAATTGCGATCGCAACCGTTATACTCGCTCGGATATACGCTTTGCAACGCTTGATAATAAAACTACAACCCCGATCGAGTTATTCAACTGTTTTAAAAAAATTATTTATGATTGTTACATCAATTCCTTTAATAAATAGCGATCGCTTAAATCGCAGTATTGCCCAATTAGCCCAAATCGGCAAACTACCAAACGGCGGTGTAAGTAGAGTAGCCTTTACTCGCGAAGACCTTTTAGCGCGTCAGCTTGTCCAGTCTTGGATGCTGGATGCTGGTATGACTATTCGCATTGATGCGGCGGGTAATATTATCGGTACTTACGCTGGGAAAATAGCAGGCGCGGGGGCTTTAGCCACCGGATCGCATATAGATACTGTTCCGGTAGCTGGTCACTACGACGGGGTGCTAGGAGTGCTGGCAGGAATTGAAATGGTACGAGTGTTACAAGAAAATAAAATTATCTTAGACCATCCCATCGAAGTAATTGTATTTACCGATGAAGAATGTACTGTAATTGGCTGTAAAGCAATGGCGGGAGATACAGTAAACGATCCCAATTATTACCGCCGCAATGATGGGACATCTATTGAAGAATGTTTAAAAAGTGTTGGCGGCGATTGGTCGAAAATAACAACAGCCAAACGTAATTCAGGCGACATTGCGGCGTTTGTAGAGTTGCACGTCGAACAAGGCGGAATACTAGAAAGTACCGGAGATCGTATTGGTGTCGTTAAAGGAATTGTCGGACAGTATCGCCATACTATCACAATTACTGGGCGACCAAACCACGCGGGTACAACACCCATGAACATGAGAAAGGATGCTTTAGTCGCCGCCGCGCAAGTAGTATTAGCAGTAAATAAATTAGGAGTAGAAACCCCAGGCGAACAAGTAGCAACGGTGGGATACTTGAATGTTTTGCCTAATGCTGTAAATATTGTCCCGGCAAAAGTTGAACTAAAAATTGACCTGCGGGATTTATCCCAAGAGCATTTAGATAAGATACTTAGCGAGTTAAAACAGCAGTTAAACCAAATTGCGGAAGCGACTAAAACAGAAATATTGATTACTCAAGCGTTGCACGTTTTACCGACTTTAGCTCAAGTAAAAATTCAAGATGCGATCGCCCAAGTTTGCCAGCAACTAAACTTAAGTTACACTTATTTGCCTAGTCGCGCGGGACACGATGCACAAGAAATTGGGCGTTTTGCTGACATGGGGATGATCTTTGTCCCCAGTCGTGAGGGAATTAGTCACGCGGAAGATGAGTACACTTCCCCAGAGCAATGTACCCAAGGAGCGAATGTATTGTTGCAAACTTTTTTGAAACTAGATCGGCTTTACTCTAATAGACCTGTTGCCTGAACCCACTTCTTCGCCCCCTAAATCCTTCGCCCAAATCAGCATAACCAACAAGCTTATTGATTATGCCGATTCTCTATCAAGTTAATTAAAAGCGTCTTTGATATTCTCAACAGCACGCTCTACAGCATTCATTGACTTATCTACTGCTTTTTCAGTTCGAGCGGCATCTTCTTCGGCTCTCTTGTAGATTGTGTCTCTGTCGCTCTTAGCCTTGCTCTCAACGTTACTATCGCTATCGGTGGATTTTTCAACTTTTTTGGCATTGCTACTAGCCGCATCTTCAACTTTGTCTTTCGTATCGCGGATCAAGTTCTTAGAGCCTTTAGCCACGTCTTGAGCTTTTTCTTGAACTTTGTCGCCTACATCCTTGGAAGCGATGGAGATGGGAGCAGCCATTGCGGAAGGGTTAGCAAAAAACGAACCTTGCCATACAAAGGCGATCGCGCTCAGGCAAAATATTGTTGTAGCTACCCAGCGTCCTACGGTAGAAAGCTGTTTGGTAAAGTGATTAGGTTTCATAAAATACAATCGCAATTAAAATTTAGCACTCTAGTTTTACTGCATTGCGATCGTTAATCAAAACGTTCCCTAGATAGAGCTTTTGCTTTTATCTGTTACTTAACAAGTTAACTATTTGGATAGATTGAGTACAGTAACTTTCTATGTATTGTGTTTTATGAGCAACCCAAAAAAGTTAATCCATTAAGTTGATTTATTCGTAGTGTTAAAGCAAGTAATATAACTTAAGTATTTTCTAAATAAATAAAATGAGTAATGCTCAAAATGTTTTAGGGGGAGAATTAGAAACTTGCTGCACATCGCCTATTACTGGATACTACCGAGATGGTAAGTGTAGTACGGGTGCGGGGGATTTTGGCGTACACGTTGTTTGTGCTAAAGTTACCGCAGAGTTTTTAGAATATACCAAGGCGCAAGGAAACGATCTAAGTACGCCCAGAGCTAATTTTCCTGGTCTAAAACCTGGCGACTGCTGGTGCTTGTGTGCTTCTCGTTGGCAAGAAGCTTTAGAATCTGGTGTTGCTCCACCGGTAAATTTAGCCGCAACTCATGCCTCGGCGCTCGAACACGTTGCCATAGATGACTTAAAGCAGCATTCTATTTAATGGCACTATGTATTTAGCCGCTTTTTAAGATTGCCGACAAAAGCATTTACTGATTGTTTTAACTGATTTCGCCCCGACCATCTTTGAAAAGCTCTTTCGTACTCCTCGCCCTTAGAGTAGTAAGTGTTCCAGCTATCAAGACCAACTTTTAAGCCCCAAATTAATAGGATATAAAGCGATAAAAAGAGTCCATCACCCTGGAGTAGATCGAGGGCGACAAAAAAAGAATTAGCGATCGCATAATTGCCAATTTTCTTTTTTAGCTTGTGGCGGCGATACAGATCGAATTTTTGTTTTTGAAGAACGATAGTATTTTGCGATCGCCACTCTATTTCTGACTGTTGCAGAGATTCGGGTGTAATTTCAAGTTCCGAGGCAATTTCCAATAGCTGCTCGTAAGAAAACTCGCTATCGTCAGCTTGACGAGCGATCGCAATTGAAAGAATTTGTTGGATATCTTCTTGACTATAAGAGCGGGCAAGCTTATCTTCAAAAGTTGTCATAATTGCTTATTTTTTCAGAACAGCCATCCTAGTTATAGTATAGATTTAACTAGCTAAAGAAGTACCAATATCGGCGATCGCACAAAGCCAGCAGTTTTGTTCTACATTCATCCGCACCCATAGAAGTACCCGGATAGTAGAACCATCGCCTTTGAGCAAAGGTATGGTCAAGCCATCTACCCTGCCTTTAGTTTGAAGTTCTGAGCGGATAAACTTTTGACCTGTGCGATCGCTACAAATTTCTAGGATAGTTTTTTTGACAATTACTTCCTCAGCATGAGTGTAACCTAGCATTTGCAAAAAACGCTGATTAGCTTCGACAATTAAATTATCTGTAATACAGGCGTTAAAAATGCCGACGGGGGCGTTTTCAAAGAGATTTCGCAATTTTATTTGGCTGGCAATTAGTTGGGCTTCGGTTTTTTGGCGATCGCTTATTTCTTTTTGCAGTTGAGCATTGCGGAGACTTAGTTGCTTTTGCAACTTGCGGATGGTCAAATTATTTTCTACGCGCGCAAACACTTCTTCTTCGCTAAAGGGTTTGGTAATGTAATCTACTCCCCCTACAGCAAAAGCTTTAACTTTATCTAATACCTCATCTAAGGCGCTAATAAAAATTACCGGAATATCGCTTGTTAGCGGAGATGCTTTTAAGTGCTGACAAACTTCATAGCCGTTCATATCCGGCATCATCACATCGAGTAAAATCAAGTCGGGGGGAGCAGCTTGCACGGTTTTTAAAGCCGTTTGTCCGTTGATTACTTTGCGAACTTCGTACCCTAGTTGAGAAAGCAAAGCAGATAAAAGCCGCAGATTGTCGGGCTTATCGTCTACCACGAGAATATTTACTTTTTCTTGGTGATTCATTTTGCACCGGGTTGAGTTAAATCGATAATTTTGTCGATCCGAAAATTATTTACGGCTTCAACTAAAGCCTCTGCTAAAGGCGCATTGGCTGCGGGTATTTGCTGCAATAAGTTAAAAATTTGTTGTTCGTCAGTACGCAGTGCGGATTGGTGTAGCTGTTCGATCCACGACGGAGGCATAACTTTTAAGCTTTCTGGTTTTAATGCGTAGATATCTCTAGCGATCTCTACTTGGCTATCTTCATAGAGGTAACGTACCCCCAAATACTTCGCCATTTTTTCGAGGATTACGTCTTCAAGAAAAGGCTT
This sequence comes from Aliterella sp. RAGGC_92, assembly GCA_030826005.1. Classification (GTDB taxonomy): domain Bacteria; phylum Cyanobacteriota; class Cyanobacteriia; order Cyanobacteriales; family Chroococcidiopsidaceae; genus Aliterella. The sequence continues at coordinate 8,387 of JAPJOW010000037.1, read as the reverse complement.
GCAAACAAAATCATCGCAGCCCGCAGCTAATACTAAAGCTCTTTCCTCATCAAAGGCACTAGCTGTGAGGGCAATAATAACTGTAGATTGTCCCAATGGGTGACTTTTAATTTGTCTAGTAGCTTCATATCCATCCATTACAGGCATTCGCATATCCATCCAAATTAAGTGAGGTTGCCAAGCAAGCCAAATATTTATACCGACAAGCCCGTTTTCGGCTTCGCGGACTTCAAAGCCCATTGAGGTTAGAAATTTGACTAAAAGTTGACGGTTTTCGTGGCGATCTTCTACTACCAAGATGCGGTATATAGGTTGTTCTGGTGCTAAATAAATCGCCCGTTGCTGGCGTAGTTTGGGTGCGGCTTCTGCAAAAACTTGCACCTTTGCGACGGGGACATCAAAAGAGAAAATTGTCCCTTGACCGGGAGTGCTTTTTAGGGCAATTTCTCCATTCATTAAACGGGCAAATTGTTGACTAATAGATAAACCTAAACCCGTTCCCTGCTGAAATTTTTGCCCCGATTGGGTTTGCACAAAAGGTTTAAATAGGTTTTCTAATTCTGATGGATCGATTCCCATCCCCGTGTCTTCAACTTCAAAGTGCAAACGCGAGCGTTTTGCCCTTGGGATTAGGCGATCGCAAATCGCCACCGCGCGTAAAATTACTCTCCCTGTAGTAGTAAACTTAATCGCATTTCCCAGCAAGTTAATTAATACTTGACGCAACTTACTTTCATCAGCGCAGACAAAGTTAGGTAAATCTAAACTGCGCTCAAAAATCAACTCCAATCCTTTCGCTTGAGCTTTAATTGCAAACATCTCCGCCAAAGAGTCGAGCAAACTATATAAATTAAAGTTATTTTCATCTAGAGTTACGCGCCCCGCCTCAATTTTGGACATAGACAAGACATCATTAATTAGTGTTAGTAAGTGTTCCCCACTGCGGCTAATAATTGCTAAGTTTTCTTTTTGAGTAGCATTCAAAGTGCGATCGCGAGTCAGTAATTGCGTAAAGCCGAGGATAGTACTAAGAGGTGTCCTTAGTTCGTGGCTCATATTTGCAAGAAATGCGCTTTTAGCACTATTTGCAGCTAAAGCTTCTTGGGCTTTTTGTTCTAATTTGTGGCTGTAATTTTCTAACTGTTCGCGGTAAATTTGCAACTGTTTGGTCAGCCAATACACGCCGATTGACAGCAAAGCGACGGCTACAAGCCCTACTAAAACAATCGTCCCGGCTAGTTGACGCGCGGGCGTAAAAGCTTCTGCTTGCTCCATTTCCACTAATAAAGCCAGGTCTTGAGCGTTTAACCAGCGATATACGCCGATTACTGGCACTTGGGCATAATTATCATAAAGTCCCACTCCACTAATTCCCCTAGTCGCATTATCAATACCTTGGCTGCTAATCCCGGTAGAAAATGATTCTGCGTCGGTTTTATCTGCTTTAGAAATAAATGTGTTTTTGACTACCAACGAGCCAACTAAATAAGTTTCACCGCTTTTACCCAAGCCTGTACGCTCCCGGACAATGCGATCGATGCGATCTAGATTCAAATGGGCTAAAATCACTCCCTGACGGACTCCTGCTCGATCTCGCAAGGGTGTGGCAAACGTTACGATGGGTTTGCCTGTAACAGGTGAAACGTAAAAAATTGGAGCAGTGTTTCCTGGCTCAATTTTGTCAATATAAGTAGTGTCAGCTAAAATTTCGTACTGTCCTTCGTGTTGCCGATTGGTAGATAAAATAACTTTGTTACTGCGATCGAGAATAAAAATTTCTTGGAAATCTGGCTTGGTTTTGGCGAGCTCGGCTAAGTAGTTTGAAAGACGTTGATGAGTTGCCGCATCGTAGTTTTGAACTTTGAGTTGGCGGACTTCGGGAAAAAGTGCGATCGCAAAAAAGTCTTGCTCTCGATCTTGAAACCAGCGCGTAATTTCTTCTTCTTTTAAAGTTGCAGCTACACTCAATTGGTTAAAAGCTGCTTGTTTCAATGCTTCTCTGGCTCGAAAAAATGCTACACCGCCGACAATCCCAATTGCTACTAAAGACCAAAGCAAGAACAAACTAGCGACTTTAGTAGTAAGGTGTTGATTGCCAGAGTGCATAATTTACCATTGAGCAAAAATTTGTTTAATACGGGAAACGGCTTCGTCGGCGGCTATTTCTGGAGAAATATTGTCAACCAATACCTTTTTAAGAGCTTGACCCCAAACATTTTCTTTCAAAACCATACTGTAGGCGGGATTAGCAAAAGTATAAAATAAGCGCGTTTGCCCTTTATTAATTGTCTTTGTTGCTGTGGAAACGTGAGGATCTTGGGGGTTTGTCCAAAAAGGATCTTGCCAATTTGGTTTAAGTACGGGTGAATGGCGACCTCCAGCAACTTTAAGATAATTGCCAATCACTTCCGGTTGAATTAAGTAGGCTAAAAAGTCTTTGGCAATCTTTTGATTTTGAGAATTTGCTAACAAAACCACTTGCTGCACTGTAAGTAAGTAGCGCATTTTTTGACCGCTAGGTTTATTTGGCAATTCCAATACTCCTAATTTTTGACGATAAGCGATCGGATCAAAGCGCAGCGCTGTAGCAATAGAAAGGGTGTCGTTAGTCGTCATCAACACTTTACGGTTAAGCAAATTACGGTTGTTGTCGGGATTTAACCAGTGCAACGCCTCCGGTGGTAGATAACCTTGTTTGTAAGCTTGGACGTACCAATTTAAAATTTTTATAATCCCTTGACGCACTTGAGGGTTATTAACCTGAAGTTGACCGTTGGAGTCGAGCATTTGAACGTCGTAAGCTTCTAATAGTTGCTCAAAAGTTTGGTAGGTATCTCCGGCGGCGACAGATAGGGGTAAACCTAAACCATAAATGGCAACGTTTTTTGCTCGTAATTCGTCTTGGCTTTGCATCCAGTATTTCCAAAAACCATCCCAATCTGTAGGAATATCTTGATTGCTGCGTCCGATTTTTTCTAACAAATCCCGCCAATAGTAGACATGGAGCGTTGCTTGATGAATAGGTAAAGCGTAGTAACTGCGCTTTTGCGCTGATTGATTGTAAAAGCTAACAGTTTTTAAGGCATTTTCAGAATATAAACTTTCAACTGGCGCAATTACATCGGAAACATCTGCAAGCTTTCCTTCCCAAGCTAGACGAGCGGTAAGAGATTTTTCGCTTTTAAACATAGCGATTAAATCGGGTAAATCCCCACTCCTTAGCTCTCTTTCGGTTTTTTGCGATAGCTCGTCGGTACTATAAAAAGAAAGTTGGACGTTATTAGCGCTTTGTTTTTCCCAATTACTGACAATTTGTTGGAGTGCTTCATCTTCTTCAAGGGTAAAACCTTTGTCCCACCAAATTTTGAGAACTTTATTATCCAACGCGGCGGCGTTGACCAAATCTCGATTGCTAGTAGAAGTGCGATCGCAAGCAACAATTACCAGGCTAAAAACAATCGCTAAAAGCAAGTATCGCCAGCGTTGAAGCAGATTTATAAACCTTGGGGGGCGATCGTGTTGTATTTTGGATCTCATAGGTTTTTTGCCCCAGTCTCCACACTTCTACAATATCGATCTACTCCTTAGAGATACAGATTTACGGATATTTGTTTAAAAACGCAAAGAATGAATAGCGATAAAATAAAAACAGATCCTATAACGCAGTACACTTATGACCGCCAAGGTTAGTGAAATCAAATCTGCAACTGAACTTGTAGTTACTTGGGAAGCATTACCCGATGATTTTCGCTTAGAGGATGACCCAGTGGAAAATACAGGTCAGCCACTTTTGGCTGGTGCTTTGCGCGAAAGCTTGGAAATTAACGGTTTTATTCAACCGCAAATGTTAATCGCTTCCAATTTTGGTCTTTGTGCAACCCTCAACGGACAGATTGTTGTCAAAGCCCCTGACTGGGTTTATATTCCGCGTATAAATCAAGTTTTAGCTAACCGCAGAAGTTACACGCCCAACTATGAAGGTGATGTTCCGGCGGTAGTGATGGAATTTTTGTCGGACACCGAGGGCGGAGAATATTCAATCAAGCGGAGCTATCCACCGGGAAAATGGTTTTTTTACGAGCAAATTTTACAAGTTCCCATTTACATAATTTTTGAGCCAGAAGATGGTTTGCTGGAATTTTATCAACTCGAAAACGGACGCTACGAGTTGAAGCAACCTGATGAAAATGGTCGTCATTGGATTGCGACGATGGGGCTATTTTTAGGAACTTGGCAAGGCACAAAAGAAGCCCGAACAGGTTACTGGTTGCGGTGGTGGGATGAAGGAGGTAACTTGTTGTTGTGGGCAGTAGAACAGATCGAACAAGAACGCCAACTTGTCGAACAAGAACGCCAGCAAAAAGAACGGCTCATTGCCTACCTACAATCGCAAGGTATTGACCCGGCTAATTTGCCCAGCGAATTTTAATGTACAGAGGTTGCAATGCAACGTCTCTCATCTATCTAATTAACAACACCAAATATCGCCCCTAAAATGAGCAATATTAAACTAATAGCGCCCATAACTAACTTTTGCTGCCAAATCGTAGCTTTTAACTTTGTTTCTACCTCCGCGCGATCGCATTGTTGGCTTTGAAGTAAAAACTGATAATCTAAGTCGCCCAAACTTTTGTCTTCTGCCCACGCTTGAGCGACTTGTAAGGCTTGTCCGCGCAATAGGAATGCCGGATCTCGCGTCCGCAGCCATTGCTGTAGTGCTTGGGAATATGGGCGCAGTTTAGTTAATTGTTTTTCTACCCAAGCTAAAGAAAAAACTTCGGCATAAATGCGATTTTTGATCTGCAATCGCCCGTTTTGCTCAATTACTAAACCAGATAGCAGTAATTCTATTTGCTCGGTAGAACTATCGGCGACTACTTCAACTCCTTGTAATATTTGCTGAACCAGCTTTAGCAGCGCTCCCGCTCGGCGCTCGTTTCTGAGCAAGCGATCGCGCACGGTTTGTAAATGCTCTGGTTCGTCTTTTGCTTCCCAGTTTTCAATAATATGCGATCGCACCAGTTTTTCTAAAAGCAAGGGCGAAAATTGGTAATAAAACCCAATTAGATGATAGTTAACAATTGGTAAATGGGTGTCTAACTTGTAACGTTCTTCTACTTGTTCCCCATTACTCAATCTATTGCCGCTAGTTCGTTGCTCGATAACTAGCTGACAAAGCTTTTGAGTCAAAAAAGGCTGCCCGTTTGTCCATGCCAAAATGTCTTTCAGCACCGCTAAGGGATTGGCTACTTTGCCCTCTAATCCGGCAGCTAAAGGGGCAATTTCGCTGAGTTTAAAACCAGATAAATTAATAGATTTACCGATATTAAAAGGAGTACGTTGGAAGTCGCCAATTAAATCTGTTGGAGTTGCAACTCCAAATAGCGCCCAAGTGAGACGATTATAAGCCGAATTATGCGATCGCTCGTTGTAGCAATGTCGAATTAAGGCAAAAAAGTCTTCTGTGGGAAAATCAAGCCCCAAAATACTATCAATCTCATCAACAAAAATAAATATCCGCTCTTGAGCAAGTTGAACTAGCAATATATCTTCGATAAAATAACTCAAGCGTTGAAGCGGCGATAAATCTTCTCTTTCTTGCCACCAAGCTTTTAAATTTACTTTGCCATACAAATTAAAACTCCGTAATAAATCAACAACGATGCCTTTGTACCACTGAGCCGGGGTAATATTGTCGCTACCTATCCGCGTCATATCAAGCGAAGCACAGTTGCAGCCTGCTTTTGTCAATCGATACCGAGTTCGAGTCCGCAAGCTAGATTTACCCATTTGCCGCGAACTAAATACATAGCAAAATTCGCCCCCTAGCAAGGCATGATAAAGTATCAAATCCGCTTGACGCTCCACATAGGTAGGAGCGTCCATTTTTAAACTACCGCCGACTTGATATTCGTACTTATTCATAGTTGTTCGCGGAAGTACAGTCGATACAATTGGCAGCTTGGCGCGGCTTGATTTTCTTGTAATTTGACTAAACCCATGCTTTCTAATTTATAAGCGGCGATCGCTTCTAAGGGCAATGGCTCGACGGCTCTAACTACCTGTTTGTAGGCGGTAGCAAGTTCTGGATACTCTTGGAGATTAGCCAAATGATGGCGCAGATGGTCGCTATAAATACCAGCTACGGTGGCAGCCGTTTGTAATAACTGGCTTAGAGATATTTCTTTACGTGCCAAATGATAAAGTGCAATTCTAACTAAGTAAGGATGTCCGCCAATGGTTGCTAAAAGAGTAGCCAATTGCTCGTCAGCAAGCCAATCTATGCGATGGCGATTAGCCAATTCTTGCACTTGTTCTAGACTAAATTCCGGCAATTTAATCGGCAACCCAACATTAAAAGGAGACTGATTCAAAGCTAAAGGAATATAAGCTTCGGTCGCATGAACGATCGCCAGCCGGAGTTTTTGCCACTCTTTTAGTTCCGCCGCATCCTCATACCAAGAGCGCAGTAGGGGCAAAAAGTCGTTAGAAATTTCGGGATATTCAAAAATTCGATTTACTTCATCTAATGCTAAAACTACTGGAGAGTCAATTTCAGCCAGTAAATACTCTTGAAAATACAGAGTACAGCTAACTTTGCTGCCAATATCTTCATCCCAATAATCATTTAGTTTTGGTTCGAGGGTTAGCTGACGACTGACATTGGCACACAACCACCGCAAAAATTTATCCAAAGATGTAAAAATGCTGCTATCAGCTTGTTGCAAACTTAGTAGCACCGTGCGTAAACCTGTTTGTTTGGCATGAGCTAAAACTCGGTGCAGGAGGGAGGTTTTACCCATTTGCCTTGGAGCTTTGATCCGAAGTAAACTCCCAGGTTTGCTAACTTGGGCGTAGGCGCGTTCTTCAATAGGAGGGCGTTTGATATAAAACGGGGAATCAATGGGTACTATCCCGCTTGGCACTTCTAAAAAGTCTTCATCTAAACTATTATCTGGTCGATTGGGCGATCGCCAATGTCTTTCTATTGCTGTTCTAAAGTTGGTTTTGCTAACAGGTTCTCCTAATACTTGGCTGAGGAGTTTCCAAACTTTAGGCCCGACATCGCGGGTAATATAGCTTGTTGAGTAGCCGCAATTGGAGGCAATCTGTTCGTAGGTTTGGCTTTGTAACGCTCCCATTAAAATTGCCGTTTCTACATCTGTTAGATATCTGTTAAAACGGGCAAATACTAATTTATTGACTAATTCCAGCGCTTGCTCAAAATTCATGCGGTGTCATGGGCGTGTCTCTTTGGCTGTGGTTAGATTTTACCTGAGATTTTCAGAGTTAAAAAAATAGCATCGATTTACTTTATAAATTTCTTCTCACTTTGGAGCGTCGCCGAGATTACAACTGCTGCAAAATCAGGATTTTGGTGGCTTTAAAGTACCTTGCCATAAGTCCAGAGTTTTTATGTAACGACGAATACAAGTTACTCAATTACTTTAGAAATTGAAGGTGGTTATATCTAATCAACTTCAACAAGTTAAAGCAAATATCCAGTTTTCACTTCTTTAAATTTAAAGAGGCAAGGTATGAACCAACAAATTACCGAGCAGTATGCGATCGCTCCTAAAACGCCACTAAATATAGTAAATAAAAATCCGTTAGTTCTAAGCTAGTTGCTTTATGGCAAATGAACAAACATTCAAAACTTTATTGCCAGTGGATATTACAAAAAACTAATAGCAATAAGTAATTAATACCAATATGCACTTACTCAAAAGTTTTAGCGCTCTTTTTGTAACTAGCGTACTATTTACAGGCTCGGTTGTCTCCTTAAAAGAGGTTCGCGCCCAAGTTCCCCAAGCTCCAACAACTAGCGAACTCCATACAAATATACTTATTCAAGATGAGTTATATTTTGGCAGAAACAAACCAACGGGGCAAGTTTCTGAGCGAGATTTTCAGTTATTTTTGCTTTATGAAGTAACACCCCGCTTTCCTGATGGGCTAACAGTAATAGATGCTGATGGGCAGTTTCTTGGTAGCAATGGAATTATCAAAGAAAAAACAAAACTATTGATTTTGATTCATGCTAATAGCCAAGAAGATCGAGAGGAAATTCAAGAAATTATTGACGAATACAAAAAACAATTTCAGCAAGAATCTGTACTACGAGTTACAAGTACGCCCAGCCAGGTGCGCTTTTAAATAACTTTCAACTTTTTGAGGGATAAAATGGAACGCAAAATAAATACTACTCAAAACCAACAACCAGATCGGTTTACCTTTACTGATACTCAATCTAGCGACATTAAAATAGTTTTTTTGCCGCAAACCCTTAGAGGCGATCGCAAAAAGCCTCAGTTGGATTATCAAAGCGCTGAAGGTCAGTTTACTTTCCGAAATCATGAAATTAAACAACAACAAAGCAATCTTGG
>JAPJOW010000307.1 GCA_030826005.1 Aliterella sp. RAGGC_92 | reverse complement strand
GCAATAATATCGCGTCTGGCAAGTTCGGCAATAAAAGGACTTGCCCAATAGTTATTAGAAACATCGCTAAAAGTTGCATTTTGAGCAAAAACTGGCGCAGAAATAACTACTGGTGCAATACTACCAGCGCCCAGAGCGATCGCCATTATTCCGGCAGTTCCCGTTTGCAAACGATTAAAAAACATAGCCATTAGTAAAGTTTCCTCTTAAAAGATTTATTCGCTGTTTTCTTAATTACTTAGATTTTATTAAGTGTAAATTGTTCCTAGTTTTTCTATGTCTAATGACGCATTTATTTAATCATTCAAAATCGCAAATATGACCTTATAAGCGCAAATTTTGGCAGACAAAGCCCCTCAAAAGCGAGACGAAGTTTAACCTAATAAGTTGCTTAAATTGCTAAAAATACTCTAGTTTAAGTAATATTACTTAAGTAAGATTGTAATAAGCCAATTACTATTTCTGGCATTTCCAAGTGTGGCAATACACCTGCTTTAGCAATGGCTTGGAACTTAATTTGTGCGGGGTTAAGTTGTGCCAAACGCCGCCCTAATTGGATACCTGTAAACTGTGCAGATTCACCCCACAGCATAAGCGACGGTGTAGTTAAGCGTTGAATATATAAAGATAAGTCAAAGTAAAGATCCCCTCGTAAAAAAGCCAAAGCCGCATAAATAGCATGAGGTTGTTGGGCGGAAGTAAGATATGCTTGGACTATTTCTGGAGAGATACGGCGGGGATTCGCAAACAAAAATCGTTCGAGAAAATTCCTTACGGCAATTTCATTTTCAGCGCCCAAAGTGTAGATTAAGCGATCGATTAGCGGTGTATTGATAACTTGCAATGGTAGCCTGCGCCCCGCACCTTGCCCAAAATCATCAAACCCCGATGGCGAAACTAAAATTAAAGCTTTAAATAAATCGGGTTGTTGGATTGCTAAACGAATAGTTAAAGCCGCCGTTAAAGAAGAAGCAACAACGATCGCCGGAGGGGTACAAAGAGTTATAAATTCAGCAATAGTTGTAAGGTAGTCGTCAACTCCATAATCGCGGATGGGATGATTGGATTCGCCCCAACCGATCAAATCTGGCGCAATAACGCGATATTCATTAGCAAACGCTGGGTAAACTTTAGACCATTCGTAAGCCGAAGCCCCGCCGCCAAAACTATGCAGAAATATCAATGGAGGTAGCTGTCTTGAAGCCGTTACCGGGCTATAGTACACCATCGCACCTAGGGAGGTATCGATAGCCTGTTGGACGAAGCCGGGGGGTTGAAATTGCAGCATAGTTGTAAAAGTATTTGCAGTAAACATTTTAGAAATTGCCACCAAAGCAATTTCAGAAATCGCCATAGGTTCTACGCCAGTTATCGGCTTGTTGAAACTTGATTTTGGCTAAATTTGCGGCTTGTTTATCTTCCAGGCGATCGCCTACAAACATAATTTTGCCCGCGTTGTAGATTTCCATCACTAGCAACAGCATTCCGGGCTTAGGTTTGCGAAATGTCCCCGATAGTTCGTGTTTGCTGTAGTCTTTTACTTCTGCGGGGGTGACGCAATAGCACTTTTTTCCGGCAAAATCCGGGCAAAAATAAACTTCTTCAATTTCTGGGAGTAAAATCATTGTTTGCTGTTGCTCTTTGACGCAGTTAGTTAAGGATTTTTTACCCGCTTCTACCCCTGCTTGATTGGTTACACCGATTATTTTCCAGCCTTCATCAGCAAAATAGGCGATCGCGCCTTCCGCACCTGAAATAACTTTTTGATCGCCCGGACGTTCGATAAACTTATTGCCAGAACGAGGTTCTCGGACTGTTCCATCCATATCGACAATCAAAAGGTTTTTGGTAGTAATAGTTTGTATATCTTCCTGTTCCATCGCTTAATTTTAAACTATGGCTATGAATGAAAAAAATCGCACTTGGGATGTAGGCAGATTTATCAAAACTCTGGCTTACTTTGACATTATCCCGTTTATAGGCTGCCTGCAACGGTTGCTTTTAGGTCACGATAATAAAGATAAGTCTATGGGTAAAAATAAGGTGGGAATTGTCTTAGTAGCAGGGGCGACCGGTGGCGTTGGTAAGCGCGTCGTGAAAGGGTTAGTCGATCGCGGTTATGTAGTGCGGTGTTTGGTAAGAAATTGCGATCGCGCTAAATCCATCTTGCCTCAAAATGTCGAATTAATCGAAGGTGATATTACAAAGCCCGAAACCTTGACACCGCAACTAATGGCAAATGTAAGTGCAGTAATTTGTTGTACGTCGGTAAAAGTGCAGCCAAAAGAAGGAGATACGCCCGATAGAGCTAAGTACAATCAAGGCATTAAATTCTATGAACCGGAAGTTGTCGGCGATACACCGGAAAATGTGGAGTATTTGGGCGTAAAAAATCTCGTCCAAGCGGCGGCGAAATACCTCAATAAACCTACGGAAAAACTTATCTTTGACTTTAATAATCCCTCACCAGATTTAAAAGCTATTTGGGGCGCGGTGGACGATGTGGTAATGGGCGGGGTGAGCGAAAGCGAAATTAAGTTTATTGATAACATGGCAGTATTTACAGGCAATGTATCTACTCAAAATTCTGGCGGTTTTGCATCCGTAAGAACGAAAAATATTGAGCCACCATTTAATTTATCTAACTACGAAGGCATAGAACTGCGCGTTAAAGGCGATGGTCAACGTTATAAATTTCTAGCGCGTACCGAGTCAAAGTGGGATGGTGTAGCTTATTCGCATTCTTTTGATACTGCACGCGATCGCTGGATAGATGTGCGGATTCCTTTTAACCAATTAGTTCCCGTATTTCGGGCTAAAACCCTAGATACCAACGAATTAATTAATACTCAAAATATTTGCTCAGTGCAACTAATGCTAAGTAAGTTTGAATACGACGGCGAACTAAATCCTAACTTTACGCCGGGTCACTTCTGTTTACAAGTAGAATCGATTAAAGCTTATGGTGGCGAAACTTTGCCGCAATTTGTCCTAATTAGTTCGGCGGGGGTAACTCGTCCCAATCGTCCCGGTATCAATTTAGCAGAAGAACCACCCGCCGTAAGAATGAACGAGCAACTAGGAGGGATTCTGACTTGGAAATTGCGCGGTGAAGATAGTTTAAGAGAAAACAACATCCCTTATACAATTATCCGACCGTGCGCGTTGACGGAAGAAACAGGCATTCAAGAATTAGTCTTCGAGCAAGGAGATAATATTAGAGGAAAAGTTAGCCGAGATGCGATCGCCCTCCTTTGCATTGAAGCATTATCCCAACCCCAAGCAAGCAACGTTACTTTTGAAGTAAAAGCTGTTGAAAGCAGCACTCCATCTAATGATTGGCAACAATTATTTGCATCTTTACAACCAGACGTTGATGTTTAAGAGAGTTTGGCGTGGTCCGATTAAAGGATGAAGGAGACAGGGAGATGGGTGGGTTGCAGAAAGGGAAAATCACGTCTAAATTTAGCAATGTCACAGTTTTACTACTTTGTCTGGCAACAATTTTAGTAATAGTTAGTTGGTATGGGTTCAATAGTCCCGTATTTTCTCAATCATCGCGGGTTATTAACTTAGACGCAGACCTTTCTAGGCTTGAATCGCGGATAAATCGGATAGAAGCGCAACTAAGCCAACTAGCTAGAGGACAAGCCCCAGTATCCCCCCCTCCAGCGCCAATAAATTCGGGGCGCAGACAGCCACAATTGAGCCGCGAACAAATGTTTGACAATTTGGCAACTTTAGTAGTTGAAACCAAAGATCAAGTCAATAAATTGCAAGCTCGTGTCTCTAAACTAGAAAAACTCCGTAATCCTAGTTAGTTATGACTACATTAGATGTTTTTGAAGGTGGCTGTCATTGCGGCGCAGTAAGGTTTCGAGTTGTTGTAGACAAATATCAAGTAACTGAATGCAACTGTTCAATCTGTTTAAAAAAAGGTTTTTTGCATCTAATTGTCCCGTCCGAAAGTTTTACTTTATTGCAAGGGGCGGAAGCCTTGACTACTTATACCTTCAATACAGGAGTTGCCCAACATACATTTTGCCGAATTTGTGGCATACATAGCTTTTATACACCGCGATCGCATCCCGATGGTTTCAGCGTCAATCTGCGCTGTTTGGATGGGGAAAATATACTATCTCGCTTTGAAATAGTCCCTTTTGATGGTACAAA
>JAPJOW010000306.1 GCA_030826005.1 Aliterella sp. RAGGC_92 | reverse complement strand
ATTCAAGTCAATTTATAGCGATCTAGAAAATTTCTATTTGAGATTTTGCCTGTTGCTCTAAGCTTTTACAAGGTCTATGCTTGCTATCTAATTTTACAAATTGGATAATTGTACTTAAAACTACCAACCGATCGAGTTGCTAATTCTTAGCTGTATCTAAGATAAATTGGATATAAACATCAGTCTCAAGATATATCTATTGTTACAAAATTGCTGGCAATACTAATCGCAATCCCAATTGCGGGCGCGAAGTAACGAACGCCATTGGTTTCAGAAAGCCACCGATAAGCAGTAATACCTCTAATCCTTTAGTCATTCTGATTAGATGATCGAAGCTTACAAGCCAACAAATAATCGCGCTACAAAACGAGACTACAAGTAGAAACTTGAAGTAGAAGCTAGTTATTGAACGTAGAATTGTGACTAACAACCGAAGGACTGTTTAATGCAAATTAAGCATTTGAGTCTTAAAATAGAAGTATATGCTTGGTAATTGCTAGAACGAACTAAAATAAGCGGCGATCGCACCTCATAATAGACTAGCGTTACCCAAAACAGTAAAAATGATTTTTAATCGTCAGTAGATAAAAGTAATAATATTTTCCTGTAAAAATGCAAGTTATTTTTAAAATCGTTAGGCAAGCGGGCAATACTTCCCCACAAGTGCAAAATTACAACTTAGAGGTTGAAGCTGGCAATACCATTTTGGATTGTCTTAACCAGATCAAGTGGGAGCAAGATGGAACTTTAGCATTTCGCAAAAATTGCCGCAATACTATTTGTGGTAGTTGTGCAATGCGAATTAACGGGCGCTCGGCATTGGCTTGTAAAGAAAATGTTGGTAGTGAAGTTAAGCAATTGTATGGCACAAACAATTTAGCTAAAGATATTACCCCAGAAATTACTATTGCCCCAATGGGCAATATGCCCGTAATCAAAGACTTGGTAGTAGATATGAGTAGCTTCTGGAATCACTTAGAAGCAGTAAAACCCTACGTTAGTACAGAACAAGCAAAAGTCCCCGAACAAGAGTTTTTGCAAACGCCACAAATGCGATCGCAAATAGAGCAAAATGGCAATTGTATTATGTGCGGGGCTTGTTATTCCGCTTGCAATGCTAGAGAAGTTAACCCCGAATTTGTAGGGCCTCATGCCTTAGCCAAAGCTTATCGCCTGGTAGCGGATAATCGCGATAGGGAAACTGAAAGTCGATTAAAAGAATATAACAAAGGCATTCAAGGAGTATGGGGTTGCACGCGCTGTTTTAACTGCAATACTGTTTGTCCGATGGAAGTAGCGCCTTTGGATCAAATTACCAAAATTAAACAAGAAATTTTAGCCGATAAAGACGTAGAAAACAGCCGCCAAATCCGCCACCGTCAAGTATTAGTAGAATTAGTCAAACAAGGCGGTTGGATTGACGAGCGCGCCTTTGGCTTGCAGGTAGTAGGCAATTACTTGCGAGATATTAGAGGGTTACTAAGCATTGCTCCCTTGGGACTGCGAATGTTAGCTAGAGGTAAGTTTCCGCTAACATTTGAGCCTTCTGAGGGTACAGAAGAAGTAAAGTCGCTGATTGAATCGGTACAAGCTGAAGACAGGGAAAGGAGGTAGACAAGGGGACAAGGAAGAATTTTTTCTCCATCTCCCGTGTCTCCTCCTAGCGTGGTTCTTGGGGTATATTTAGAGGCTCTCCCGAACGGCTATAAACTAAAATATCCCACTGCCCATTAATGCTAGATTCAAAAGCAATAGTATTACCATCGGCGCTAATTGTAGGATTTTGCACTTGGGCTTGTAAGTTAGCCGTAAGGTTGCGCGATTGACGCAGTTCGCGATCGTAAATAAAAATTCCCATGCGTCCTTGACGACTAGCACTAAAGACAATGTAACGTCCGTCGTTAGAAACATCGGGATGAGCAGAAATTGCATCCAATTGATTCAATCCTGGTAAATCTATTAAACTTCGGGCGATCGTATCAAATAAATACACATTTTGCCGACTCGCGCGATCGCTTGTAAAAGCAATGTACCTGCCAGCAATTTGAGGAGTAAGATCGCTATTGGGGCTATTTAAGCTTTTTCCTCCCGGATCGAAAGGATAGTTTAATAAGCCCGCGTAGCCCGTACAGCCGCTAAGGAAGCTAATTAAGACAATTATCAAAGCCAAAATTGAGCGCATCATGAAGGTGTTAAGGCGATGTCCCAGGGATGGGAGAATCAGGAAGATCCAATTCTACATTAGTACCTCGATCTAATACTTCAATATCCCATTGACCGCGACGGCTACCTTCAAAAACAACAAAACGCCCGTCAGGACTAATACTTGGATTGCGTACCCAGCCTTGATACCATTGATTGAGGATTTGGGGAGTACGAGTAACGCGATCGTACAATACTAAAATCGGTCTACCGCGATCGCTCGTAACATAAACAATATAGCGTCCCGTATAGCTAATACTAGGATTTTCCACAATTGTTTCCCGGCGATTTAAGCCCGGTAAAGGGACTAATTGCTGCAACTGCAAGTCGTACACTAAAAGATTACGACCTGCGGCGCGGTTAGAAATATAAGCTAAATACCGCCCGTTACCGCTTAAAGCGGGCTGTTCTTCTGTATATCGACTATTAAGCGCCCCCGAACTAATAATAGTATCGACTCCCGGACTGCAACCGACAACTAATACAACTAAACCCAAGCTAAAACTCCAACGCCACCAGCGCTGGAGTAATGATTTGATCGAAAACTTTTTCACATTCCCATCGCCGCTAAAGCGATTTCTCTATCTATTTTAAAACTGGTCAAAATCTGTCGAACTATCTGGATCGTCATTACTAGAGCGATCGATAGGCTTGTAATCTACATAGTCTGTAGGGATAGCTTCATCATCTCTAGCAGGCGGTACGGGGTCTTGAGTTGGGCGGCGCTTGCGCGGTCTAGGAGAAGGGGTATCGAGGTCTTCCGAGGACGAGCGGATCGGAGTATTGTTATTCGGACGCGATCGCCTTTTTGGGCTACTACTAGAAGACGATGATGTTGTTGTCCTCCATTCTTCATCTGGGTTTTTGGGCGAATCCCATTCATCTTGATAGCGAGTTTCTACCCGCGTAGATGACGAGCGCCGCTTGCGGGGTTTATCTCCTTGTCCGAGCTTGTCTATACTACCCCGATTAGAGGCGCGCCGATTTGGTTCGTCGTCATAATTTTCGCTGCGTCTTGTCGTTGGACGACGGGGGCTTTCATCTTCGTAATATTCATCTAGACGATTGGCTCTTGAATCGCGGCTTCCCGGAATGCGCGGGCGCGCTGGGCGATCGTAATCAAATTCTTCTACTTCGTCTATTTCTGCTTGCTGATAGTAATTGCTGACGGGGCGATCGTCATCGACAATCTTTGTATTGCGCTTGGCTTGCTCGGTGGCAATTCCTCTTAGGCGGATACTTTCTACCGCGAAAAATACCGTAGAACCAATCAATAGCACTTGACCAAATTCTAAAATTGGGTCAAGTCGCCATCCTTGGGAAATTAAAATAATCCCACAAGCTAAACCTATCGCCGCAAAAAAGATATCGTGATCCCGCGATAGTTCTGGGCGAACCGAGCGCAGGAAATACAATGCAGCCCCGGCTACTGCTAACAAAATCCCTAATAGGGTGTGCGTTCCACCCCCAAAATTCACCTGGGCGAGCGTACTACCTGCCCAGTTCAGCCCAAAATTTATCATTATTATTTTACCAAGACTCAAATCTATGTTAACTACTTGCCAATAAAATCTCTAGTCTAGCTTTATTTTTAAGTTTAATTGGTTCAATCTGTAGCTGCACTATCTGTGTTGCGCGCCTAATTCCACCAGAAATAAAAAGCCTCGGTTTAGGTCTTGAACAATTGACGGTATACCGAGGATAAGCACAGATTGTTTGCTATTTAAGCGTATTTATTGGGGGTAAGGGAATGGGGAGACAAGGAGAGAACTTCTTAGCTACATCTATATACTTCAATCTTGGACTTCTTCGATCTGGCAATTTACTAGGGTTCGCTGTCAATTTTCTCTTTGTCTTCCCCTTCAGCAACTTTCTGGTAACTTAAGAGCGTTCGATTTTATCTTTTTGGCTAATAAAAATTAGAAAAGCGGTGGCGGGAATTACAATGATTACCGCGCCTGCCAGCAAACTATAAAAG
>JAPJOW010000305.1 GCA_030826005.1 Aliterella sp. RAGGC_92 | reverse complement strand
GGTTATAATTGCAATCTCCCGGACTTAAAAAAATATGAAAAAAGTTTTAATGATTGGTTTAGATGGAGCTACCTTTTCGCTCTTAAATGCACTGATGGATGATGGTGTTATGCCATTTTTAAAGGATTTTGTTAGCAAAGGTGTATATGGAGATTTGATGTCTACATCAAATCCTTTAACGCCGCCGGCTTGGACATCTACAATTACAGGTAGAAGCCCCGATGTGCATGGTATTTATGATTTTTTACATCCAGAAGCATCCGGGGATAATGTTTTTTTAAAATTTAATGATTCTCGTAATATTCGCTGCGAAACATTATGGGGTATAGCCAATCGTCAAGGTAAGCGAGTAACATCGTTAAACTTTTATGGAATGTCGCCTCCAATGCCTGTTGATGGTTATTTAATTTCGGGTTTTGTGCCTTGGAAACATCTCCGCAGTGCTACGCATCCTCCTAGTTTATTTGATACTTTAAAGTCTTTGCCTAATTTTAATTACAAGCATTTAGGCATGGATGTTAGTGAAGAAAAAAAATGTATTCAAGGTTTAGAATCAAACGAGTATGAAAACTGGATACATACTCATTCATTAAGAACTAAAGCTTGGGCAGATGTACTGTGTCACTTAATGGAAACTGACCCTACCGAGCTAACAGCAATTGTGTTTGATAGCCCGGATAAATTGCAACATTTATTTTGGCGATTTTTAGATCCGCAATTATATGGAAATTACACAAGTCCGCAAGATATTCGCATCCGCGAACTATGCCTAAATCACTACCGGGAATTAGATAGTACCATCGAGCGCATTGTTAATTTAGCAGGAAAAGATACTAATGTAGTTATGACTTCCGATCATGGATTTGGAGCGACTACTGAAGTAACTTATATTAATGAATGGCTATCAAAAAATGGTTACTTGCAGTGGGCAGAAACAACGCAAACAAATGGCGATGGTAAACTGACTCCCGACCGCATGAAAGAGCATTTAATGATGATAGATTGGAAAAATACTGTAGCTTATTGTCCTACTCCTAGTAGTAATGCAATCTATATTAAAAGCAGCAATGGCTCTAGCAATGGTATAAAAGATAAAGATTATGCTGAGTTTTGTTATCGCCTCAAACAACAATTACTAGATTATCGAAACCCCGCAGATGGGGCGCAAGTTTTTGTAGATGTAGAGTTGAATCAAGCCAAAATTAACAATCAACCTTGCATTGAATACGCGCCGGATATGATTATTAAGTTGCGCGATGGCGGGTTTGTTTCAATTTTGAAATCAGAAGATGTAGTTATACCCCGCAAAGATCCTGAAGGTACGCATCGCCCAAATGGTATTTTTATTGCTAGAGGGGAAGATATTAATTCCCAACAGCAAGTTGAGGCTTTATCTATTTTGGACGTTACGCCGATTTTGTTACATTTGCTAGGGTTGGCTGTACCTAAAGATTTGGAAGGTAAAGTACCGCCAGAAATTATTGCTGAAAGTTCTTTAAAGAATTTTCCAATTAAGTATCAAGGTAAAACTCAAGCATTAAATGCAAATAGCAACAAAAAAGAAGTTTCTAAGGAGGAGAAAGACGCATTGATGGAGCAATTAAAAATCTTAGGTTATATGGATTAAAGTAATCTAATATAGCTGATAAACTTTAACAAAGCAGGTGTTTAAGCCTGCTTTGCAAATTTTTTAATCTCATGCCCAAATTTATTGTTGATAGTATTAATAATATCTCTTTAAACTACGAATGTTTGGGAGAAGGCGAAGATTTAGTCCTCATTCATGGGTTAGGTGCTAACTTAGCTTTTTGGTATCCTGGTATTGCTGGGGTGCTATCTAGACACTACCGAGTAATTATCTACGATCTAAGAGGACACGGTAAGAGCAGTATGCCTAATTCTGGCTATACAGTAGCAGATATGATGGCAGACTTACAAGCATTATTAGCTCATCTTGAAGTAGCAAGCACCCATATAGTCGGACATAGTTTTGGCGCTAGAATTGCTTGCCAATATGCGATCGCACACCCCAGCCAAGTCAACTCTTTAACTATAGCGGATACTCAGTTTTACTGCTTGCAACCTAAAATGCAACTGCGTGACTGGTTTTACTGGCATATTTGGAAAGAAAAATTGATTTCTCAAGGGGCGGAATTGCCCTCAGAAGATGAATTTATTAGCTTTCACTTATTAACAAAGTTAAACCAATTTTCTAACGAATCTATCGATAATATTAATAAGAAATTGGTACGCAAACCTTCCCTAAAAAATCGAGTCTTGGGGCGGAGAAGTCAAGAAAAATGGCAAAAATTAATAGAAGACACTACCGCTACTAAAGAGTTTGATGAAGATGAAATAAGCGCCACAGATTTTGAAAAAATTTTTATACCTACATTAATAATTTATGGCGAGTATTCTCCCTGCCTACCTACTTACGAGAAACTCCAAGAACTATTACCTAACTGTCAGTATAAAATCATGCCGGAAGTCGGGCATTTTCATCCAGCAGTGCAACCAAAAAGATTTGTTTATAATTTGTGGAAATTCCTGAAAAACGACGCAAAAAATGTAGAAGAATTATTCGTTTTTTCATCTAGAGAGGAGTTGTAATTAATGACTCAAAAAAAAATAGCGATTGTAACTGGTGGTAGTAGTGGAATTGGTAGAGCAACTAGCATCGCTTTGGCAAAAGCAGATTATTGTGTGGTAGTAGTAGGTACTAATTTACAGCGAATTAATGAAACTTTAAAATTGCTACCAACTTCTGGGCATTTAGGCTTATCGCTAGATGTAACTAAAGAAAAAGCTATGGCTATAATGGCGACGAAAACTATAGATTATTTTGGCAGAATAGATTTATTAGTTGCAAGTGCAGGCTTAGGAAAACTTACTTCAGAGCGGCTTGTTCCTTATCCTACTGCATCGCTTCCCTACGAAGAATGGAAAGCAATTATAGATGTTAATCTTACAGGAATATTTCTTAGCAATCGGGCAGTTTTACCAATCATGATCGAGCAGAAATTAGGACATATTATTAATATTTGCTCGTCTTCTACTCGTCATGGTTTGCAAGGAGAACCTTACGCCCCAGCTTATTGCGCTTCTAAGTTTGGTGTTGTTGGTTTTACAGAATCTTTGGCGCAAGAAGTTAGCTCTTATAATATTCGCGTCCAAGCAATTTTTCCAGGTTTAGTACAAACGCCAATGATCGCTCAAACTGCATTAGTTCGCCGTTACGGGGGAGTAATGAATGTAGATGATGTTGCCGAAACTATTATGTATTTAACAACTCAAAACGTAGACTCCACAATTATTCACCCGCATCTAATTCCATTTATCCAACACTAAAAGAGGTAGCAATTTTGCAGAATCATTTAATAGACAAAGTAACTATTATTACTGGTGCTAGTAGCGGCATTGGTAAAGCTTGCGCTAATTTATTAGCAAGTCAAGATTGCAAAGTAGTATTAGTAGATATTAACCAGGAAAAACTCAACGAGACTGTAGAAGAAATCCAAACGAATATAGATAATCCAGATAACATTTTCGGTTTAAAACTTAGCGTTTGTCATGAAGCCGATATGCAAGAAATGGCTGATCGAACATTAGCAAAGTTTGGGCGCATCGATTGCTTAATTGCTAGTGCGGGTATATTACGCATTGGCAACGCTTTAAAAACAGTCATGGATACCACCCTTTCGGAATGGGAAGCAATATTGCAAACTAATCTTACGGGAACTTTTTTAAGCAATCAGGCAGTGTTATCGGCAATGATTGCCCAAAAAAGAGGAGATATTGTCAATATTTCTTCAGTATCCGGTCGTCAGGGAAGGGCTTTTGATGCGGCTTATTGCGCCTCTAAGTTTGGCATTATTGGTTTTTCGGAATCTTTAGCCGAAGAAGTTTCAGCTTACGGTATTCGGGTACAAACAATTTTACCGGATGCTGTCGATACGCCGTTATGGGATCAAAATGGCCCTCAATCTATGAGAGCTAGTGTAGCTTTACCACCAGAAAGAGTTGCTCAATTGATTTTGCATCTAATTACCTTACCGCGCGATGCTTTTATGTTGAATACAGTAATTGCACCTTTTAAAGGACGAAAAAAACGCACAAAAGAGCAAAGTTGAGGTGTTGCTTAGTTAAAGGATGAAAGATAGGGGGATGGGGAGACAAGGAGACAAGGGGATGGGT
>JAPJOW010000036.1 GCA_030826005.1 Aliterella sp. RAGGC_92 | reverse complement strand
CCTGAAACAGTCCCTAATGCCGAACCAGAACAAGTAAAACGCTTGTGCAATAGTGATAATTGGTCAGCAGGAATTATCTGGAAAAATCCGCTCATAATCGTTAATAATTCTCGTCATGCACCTACTAGACAAGAATCCAATTTAATGCACGAATTAGCTCATGTCATTTTGAAACATAAAATGGTTGGTTATGATTCTAAAATGGGACTGCCCCTACGCCGACAACAAGACGAAGACGAAGCAGTATATTTAGGGGGATGTCTGCAAATTCCTAGACGTGGCTTATTGTGGGCAGTTCAGAAAAAAATGACCATTGCTCAAATTGCCCTACACTTTAACGCTAGTGAGGAGATGGTGAAATTTCGTACTAATGTTAGCGGGAGTTTTCTAGTTTAAGTAACTATTATAAAATCTCTCAAATAGCGATCGCATAGAAATATCCTAAAAGTTTAGGACGTAAGGCTTGAGAATAAATGCGATCGCCCTACCTATTAATTTAGTTAGGTTATCGCACCTACAACTGGCGCGATCGCGCTTCCACCTGGTCTTATTGTTAAACTTAAATCCAAAGTATTGAGAGCTACAAAACACTTACTCAGCCAGCATCTAATCTGTCAGTACATTGCTGGAGTAAAAAGTAGAAATGAAAAATCATTACCCTATAGTGATTGTGGGCGGCGGTCAAGCAGGATTGTCTCTAAGTTACTGTTTGAAAGAAAAAGGTTTTGAGCATATTGTTTTTGAAAAAAATACTATTGGCTATTCTTGGCGTTATAAACGCTGGGATTCTTTTTGCTTGGTAACTCCCAATTGGCAATGTAAATTACCTGGTTATCAATACTTTGGTGATGAGCCAGAAGGGTTTATGCAAAAAGAGCAAATTGTCCGATACATTCAAAATTATGCCGCTTCTTTTGCGCCGCCCATCAAAGAAGGCGTAGAAGTATTGAGCGTTCGCAGTTTTCAGGGTAAATTTGCTGTAACTACTACTATTGGTGAATATACAGCCGATATAGTTGCGATCGCCTCTGGCAATTACCATCGCCCCAAAATCCCACCTTTAGCCCAAAAGCTCGACAAAGCGATCGTACAATTGCACTCCTCTGAGTATAAAAATCCCCAATCTTTACCCGACAATGTATTAGTTGTAGGTACTGGACAATCGGGCTGTCAAATTGCGGAAGATTTGCACCTAGAAGGGAAAAAAGTACACCTATGTGTCGGTAGCGCTCCTAGATCGCCACGCAGATATCGCGGTAAAGATGTGGTGGAATGGTTAGATCGAATGGGTTACTACGATTTACCCGTTGACGAACATCCGCAAAAAGAGCAAGTTCGCGCCAAAACTAATCATTATGTCACTGGACGCGATGGCGGGAGAGAAATTGACTTACGCCGATTTGCTTTAGAAGGAATGCAACTATACGGATCTTTAAACAGTGTTAGCGATGTTTATCTGCAATTTAAAGATAACTTACAGCAAAATTTAGACGGAGCGGACGCGGTTGCGGAAAAAATCAAAAAAAATATCGATGAATTTATTGAAAAAAGTCAGATCCAAGCACCTGTAGAACCTCCCTATCAACCAGTTTGGCAACCAGAAACAGCTACTACTCAGCTTGACTACCAAAACGCAGCTATTGGAGCAGTTATTTGGTGTACGGGTTATCAATCGGATTTTAGCTGGATAGAACTTCCCGTATTTGACGACAAAGGCTACCCCAGCCACAATCGCGGTGTAACAGCAGTAGAGGGCTTATATTTCCTTGGTTTACCTTGGTTATATACTTGGGGTTCGGGTCGGTTTTCGGGAATAGCAAGAGATGCGGGTTATTTGAGCGATCGCATTGCAGCTAGTCAAAAAGGCTCTATTGGGCAGATTGCCCTTGGTTTGTAAATGCGATCGCCTATCGATTTAGATAGGTACAAAAGAAGTGTGGTTAATAAGTGCGATCGCTATTCCTAGTCTTATTGTTAGGCTTGCTACTTTCGTATTTATAAATACAAAACCCGGACTTAGGTAGCACTTAATCTAGCAGCACGGACTCGATTTATAAAACTTTAGCAAACCGTTAGCCCAAATCTGCGAAGGATAATACTATGCCTGAAGTTACAACCCCCGCCCACCAAACTGGTGACTTTTTTGTAGATTACGAAGAAAAAGTATTTCCCGATGTCAAAGCCGAACCCGGCGAAAAGGCTTTGGTTACCTTTCATACTGTCGCTTTTGAAGGCTCGATTGGATTTGTAAACTTATTGCAAGCAACCCGTTTGCAACGTAAAGGTTTTGAAACAGCAATTTTACTCTACGGGCCAGGAGTTACATTAGGCATTCAAAGGGGCTTTCCTAAGCTTGGTGATGAACCATTCCCCGGTCAACAAAACTTTAACAACCAATTAACTAAGTTTATGGCGGAAGGAGGCAAAGTATATGCTTGTCGCTTTGCCCTGCAAGCCCTCTACGGACACGGCGAACCCTCTTTGATTCCGGGGATTCGTCCGATTAATCCCCTTGATGTTCTTGACCTAGTTTTGATGCACCGTAAAGATAACGCCTTTATTCTCGATACCTGGACGCTTTAAAAATGGATTATTCGCGCACAATTCGAGCCGCCGCAGTCCAGATTAGCCCAGTATTATTTAGTCGGGATGGGACTACAGAAAAAGTATTGAGCGCGATCGCAACGGCGGCTCTTTCTGGCGCTCAATTAATTGTGTTTCCTGAAACTTTCATTCCCTACTACCCTTACTTTTCCTTCGTACAACCGCCCGTACTTATGGGGAAAGAACATCTGCGATTGTATGAAGAAGCTGTAACTGTACCGGGTGCTGTAACCGATGCGATAAGTAGAGCGGCTCGTTCCTATGAAATTGTCGTAGTAGTAGGAGTAAACGAACGCGATCGCGGTTCTCTATATAATACCCAGCTAATTTTTGATGCCGATGGGACTTTGTTACTCAAGCGGCGCAAAATTACCCCTACCTATCACGAACGCATGGTATGGGGGCAAGGAGACGGTGCGGGGTTAAAGGTTGTCGATACAGCAGTGGGTAAGTTGGGGGCTTTGGCTTGTTGGGAACACTACAACCCTTTGGCGCGATTTGCTTTGATGGCGCAGCACGAACAAATCCACTGCGCTCAGTTTCCAGGTTCTTTAGTGGGACAAATTTTTACCGACCAAATTGAAGTTACAATTCGCCACCACGCTTTAGAAGCTGGCTGTTTTGTTGTTAATGCCACAAGTTGGCTGTCAAAAGAACAAGTTGCCCAAATTACCAGCGATGAGAAATTGCAAAAAGTGCTAAGTGGGGGTTGCAATACGGCGATTATTTCTCCTGAAGGCAATCATCTGTGCGCGCCAATTACCGAAGGGGAAGGAATGGCGATCGCCGAACTGGATTTCTCGCTGATTACCAAACGCAAGCGCATGATGGATTCTGTAGGTCATTACTCCCGCCCAGAATTGCTGCAACTACAAGTAAATTTGGCGGCTCAAACAGTTATGAATCCGGCACAATTGCCTGTTGACTTAGAGCAGTATCCTCTAACTGAATCTGTAAGTTAAAGCAAATAGCAAAAGAACAATGGAAAAACCGCCTTTACCGCCATTTACGCTCGAAACTGCCCTAATTAAAGTCCAAGCGGCGGAAGATGCTTGGAACACGCGCAACCCCCAAAAAGTTGCCTTAGCTTATACCGAGGATTCCCAATGGCGCAATCGAGACGAATTTTTTAGCGGGCGAGAAGCGATCGCGGCTTTTTTAGAGCGCAAATGGGCGAAGGAATTAGATTATCGGCTCAAAAAAGAACTTTGGAGTTTTACTGATAATCGCATTTCTGTCCGTTTTGAGTATGAATGGCACGATGCGGCGGATAATTGGTATCGCTCCTATGGCAACGAACAGTGGGAATTTGCCGACAATGGTTTGATGCAAAAGCGATACGCCAGTATCAACGATGTTTCGATTCAAGAATCTGCAAGAAAGTTTCGCTTATGAATAAACAACAATTGATTGTAGAACTTCAGGCGGCGGGTTTGAAACTAGCTAGTGCCGAAACTGGTGTAGCGGGGCGCATTGGTGGCGCTGGCCCTTCCGACCATAAAGCCGTAACGATAAATAATACAACGGTAATGATTCCTATATTTAATCATCCCGCCGCAAGTTCACCCTACACAATTAAAGAACAAAGATTGCAACTAAATGGCGAAGATATTGGGGCGGTTGCTTTTCCCCCAGAACCTAAATTTTACAGTTTAACTACTTCTGACGGCATTCCTTACAAACAAATTGCCCTATTACACAGCCAAGATGTATTAGCTACAACTGTTTTACAAACCTGCATTCGTTACAGCGATCCTGCCACCTCTTGTCAGTTTTGCGCGATCGGGCAGTCTTTAGCCGCCGGAAGAACGATCGCGCGCAAAACTCCTACTCAACTTGCCGAAGTAGCTGAAGCCGCCGTGCGGTTAGATGGAGTAAAGCACATGGTAATGACAACCGGAACGCCACTTACAAGCGATCGCGGTGCGGCATACCTAACCCAATGCGCTAAGGCAATCAAAGCTAAAGTAAATATCCCAATTCAAGCTCAGTGCGAACCTCCAGACGATTTTGGCTGGTTTGAGCGCATGAAAGAAGCGGGAATAGATAGTTTGGGAATGCACCTAGAAGCGGTAGAAGATCGAGTTCGAGCCAAAATTATGCCAGGTAAAGCTACAGTTAGCGTAGATTACTATTTTCAGGCATTTAGCGCCGCCGTGAATGTGTTTGGTTGGGGACAAGTGAGTACCTATTTATTGGCGGGGTTGGGAGACAGCTTAAAGTCGCTAGTAGAAATGAGCGATCGCCTAATTCAAATTGGCGTATATCCATTTATCGTGCCTTTTGTCCCGATTAGTGGCACACCTTTGGCAAATCATTCTACGCCAACAAGTGAATGGATGAAGGCGTTGTATCAAGAAGTAGGGGAATTATTACAAAGTGCGGAGATGTCTGCGGTGGATATTAAAGCAGGTTGCGCTAAATGCGGAGCTTGTTCGGCGATGCAAAGTTTTACCCACTAAAAGCAAATTATTTATTCATCTATGCCAAATTATCAATTCAAGTTAGCAACTAGCGATCGCGAAATTACTGCTTATTTTGCCCTGCGTCGTGCCATCTTTGCCCATGAACAGCAGCTATTTTTAGGAGACGATCGCGATGAAGTTGATAAAATTGCCTATCCTATTGTGGCAATTGCCCCAAACGATCGAGTAGTTGGCGTAGTGCGAATTTATGAAGTAGAACCTGGGGTTTGGTACGGCGGTAGGCTGGGGACTCATCCAGATTATCGTAAAGGCTGGCTTGTTGGTAAAGGACTAATTTATAAAGCTGTGACTACCGCTAATACTTGGGGTTGCCAACAGTTTTTTGCTACCGTACAACAGCAAAACGTCCGCTTTTTCGAGCGTCTGCACTGGAAATCTACCCAAGAAATAGCAGTTTGCGATCGCCCCCATCATTTAATGAGTGCCGATCTTAATTACTATCCCCCCAATACCGAAAGCCGTCCGTTTAATCTTCATTCAACCCTTGCCTCTTAATGTTATCGTCCCTTGCTGCGCGTCTAAATCAATCTCTGAGCATTTTACAAAAGCAAGACATTCAAACCGCGTCCCAAGCCTTAAATATTGGCAGTAGCAATCAAATACTTCTAGGAGACGACTGTGCGGCGATTCCTGACGGGGATGGATATTTACTCTTAGCTGCCGAAGGGATGCTACCGTTATTAGTTGATACCGATCCCTGGTTTGCGGGCTGGTCGGCAATTATGGTCAATGTCAGCGATATCTATGCAATGGGTGGCACTCCGATCGCGGTTGTGGATACATTGTGGAGCAACAGCCTTAACAATGACGCTCTTTGGGCAGGTATGAAAGCAGCTTCAACAGCTTACAACGTCCCTATTGTTGGCGGTCATACCAACTGCCACAGCCCCTATAAAGCCTTATCTGTAGCCATTTTAGGACGGGCAAAGCAATTAATTTCTAGCTTTAAAGCGCAAGATAGCGATCGCATTTTAGTAGCAATCGATTTTCAAGGTGCATCTCATCCCCAATACAACTTTTGGAACGCTGCAACTACTGCCGATCCCGCGCAGCTACGCAAAAAATTAGAAGTTTTACCCTACTTAGCTCAAAGCGGATTATGCGATGCGGGTAAAGATATCAGCATGGGAGGAATTATCGGCACGTTATTGATGTTGTTAGAAACTTCTGGCTGTGGTGCAGTATTGAATTTAGAAGCAATTCCCTGTCCCCCAGAACTAGCTTTAGAGCGTTGGCTGTTAAGTTTTCCTAGCTACGGCTTTCTTCTTAGCGTCCGTCCCAATAACGTAGCGGCGGTACAATCCTATTTTCACAACCAAAATATAGTTTGTGCTGAAATAGGACAAATTCAAGCCAATTCGCAACTTATTTTCACTTCGCACCAAGAATCGATTGTATTTTGGGATTTGGCAAAGCAGCCTCTAACAGGTTTCTCACCTCAAAAAGCGCCATTGTGATGAAAAATATTAGACCTCTTGCAAAAGCCTAACCCGCCTAGGGTTAAAACCCCAGGCTGATAGCTGAAGTCGGCTTAAGCCGACTAAAGAAAAAAATTTATACTTTCGCAAGAGGTCTATTGAGCATTGCTGAAGCGCGGACGTGATTATTTCCTATACATCTCCTTGTCTCCCCATCACTAATGCCATTTATCGTCACCAAAATCTTAATCCCATGCCGGAAATTCGCTTTCAAATTCAATGGTCGGACGGTTCTCAATCTCTTTGCTATTCGCCGTCATCCGTCCTCAAAGACTATTTTACGCCTAACACTGACTACGACTTAGAGGATTTTGTGAAGCGAAGTCGTGCGGCTTTAACTATAGCAAGCGATCGCGTTGCCGCAAAATACGGCTACCCTTGTGGTTTAGCCCTAGGACAATTAGCAGAAATTGAGGCTAAATCTGCCAAATACAGGGATGTTATGCAACCAAAAGTGCGATTTATTCAATTTATTGAATAGGCAAAATCTATTGCAACGGCTAAATCGCTTGTTTGTTGAGGATAAGCAACGGTTGGTCTATTGATTAAAACTAACGGAATATTTAACTGTGCGGCAATAGTGCGCTTGATGTCTTCGCCGCCGGGAGTACCAGAGGCTTTTGAGACAACTAAATTAATGCGCCATTGCTGCCAAAGACTGCGCTCTAAATCTACGGAAATGGGGGGACGCAGACAAATTAAGCGATCGCTTGTAAAACCTGCATCTAAGGCTGCTTGCAGGGCAACTTGACTAGGTAAAATTCTGGCAAATAAAGTAGCTTTTGTCTGCCAAGCTTGAAATAACTGCAAAGGTTTATAACCAATAGTTAATAACACTCTTGCCGCCGTTAAGTAATCTCCAGCAAGTAAAGTATCAAAACTATCTAGTTCAATTACTCCATCGCCAAAGCGATCGCTAATTGTAGGACGTTCGTAACGAAGGTAGGGAATTTGCAATTTTTGTGTAATTGCGATCGCGTGGCGAGAAATTTCTAGGGCATAAGGATGAGACGCATCTAAAACCGCCGCAATATTTTGCTGCTGTAAAAACTCCTCTAAATCCTGGGGTTTTAAAGTTCCTACCCAGACTTGGAGATTAGGATTAACTGGATAAAGCTTTTGGGCGGAAACTGTAGTTACAGAAACTAAACATGAGATATTGCGATCGAGACAAAGTGCTGTAGCGATCGCCACACTTTCAGTCGTACCGCCAATTAGCCACAGACGGGGAGCTACGGAGGGCAACGCTTTTAGCCTTTAAGTGCTTTTCTAAAATTCTGTCGGTAAGATTTGCTAGACGCTAACAGAAAAGGCCAAAGTAAAGATAAACGCAACTTATTTGTCAAAGCACCGTTGAAACTCGTGCGTGTAAAACCTTTCCAAAACTTCCACGCACCGCCACCGTAGACGGCTAGTAAAACCAAAGTAATAAAACCACCCATTTTATTCAACCTCTCAAAAAATGACAAAATAGAAATTGAATCCGCCCACTAGACAATTATACATTTTTAGGATTGTGCCACTCTCTAACAAACCATTGACCTAATCGCCGCCGTAGCAATTATTCATAAATCTGGCTCTATATACCAGTGTATACGAGCGGTTTTATTTTTCTTTCCTGGATGTATCTTGTGGAAGTACCTTAAAAGCCAAGAAAAATAAGAAAATAGATCATTATTAGTAAAGTGCGATTCAAAGCTTTAAGCCCAAGAATGAATTGCCAACACCTCAAGGAGAAATTATGCGCGCAGTATTAATGGCTGGAGGATCGGGGACGCGGCTTCGCCCGTTAACTTGTGATTGTCCTAAACCGATGGTGCCGATTTTAAATCGCCCAATTGCCGAACATATTATCAATCTCCTCAAACGGCATCAAATTAACGAAGTAATTGCCACGCTGTATTATTTACCGGATGTATTCCGCGATTACTTCGGCGATGGTAGCGATTTTGGCGTGCAGATGACCTATGCTGTAGAAGAAGATCAGCCCTTAGGAACGGCAGGCTGCGTCAAAAACATTGCCGACTTTTTAGATCGAACTTTTTTAGTAATTAGCGGCGATAGCATTACCGACTTTGACCTCACCGCCGCGATTGAATTTCACCAACGCAAAAAATCAAAAGCGACTCTAATTTTAACTCGCGTACCCAACCCTATTGAATTTGGGGTAGTAATTACCGACGAAGATTATCGCATTCGCCGCTTTTTGGAAAAGCCATCTACCAGCGAAATTTTTTCCGATACCGTGAATACTGGCACGTACATTTTAGAGCCATCGGTGCTAGATTACTTACCAGACAACCAAGAGTGCGATTTCTCTAAAGATTTATTTCCTTTATTATTGCAAAACGATGAGCCAATGTACGGTTACATCGCTCAAGGCTATTGGTGCGATGTCGGTCACTTAGAAGCCTACAGAGAAAGTCAGTACGACGGCTTGCATCGGAAAGTCAAGCTTGATTATGCTTACGAGGAGAAATCCCCCGATCTTTGGATCGGACAAAATACATTTATCGATCCTAGTGCCAAAATTTCCACTCCCTGCTTAATTGGCAATAACTGTCGCATCGGGCCTAGAGTCCAAATTGATGCGGGAACGGTAATTGGCGACAATGTAACCATTAGCGCTGATGCTAATATCAAGCGTCCCATCATTTGGAATGGAGCAATTATTGGCGAGGAGGCAAATTTAAGAGCTTGCGTTATTTCTCGCGGTACGCGCGTAGACCGCCGCGCTCAAGTTCTAGAAGGCGCTGTAGTTGGTTCGCTATCAACGGTGGGAGAAGAAGCTTTAATTAGTCCTGGAGTGCGCGTTTGGCCCAGCAAACAGATAGAATCGGGCGCGACTTTAAATATTAATTTAATTTGGGGTCACACCGCCCAGCGCAATTTATTCGGTCAGCGCGGGGTGCAGGGACTAGCAAATATTGATATTACGCCAGAATTTGCTGTTAAGTTAGGTGCAGCTTACGGTTCGACGTTAAAACCTGGTTCTCAAGTTACCGTATCGCGCGATCAGCGTAGTATGTCGCGGATGGTAACGCGCAGTTTGATTGCGGGATTGATGTCTGTGGGGGTAAATATCCAAAACTTAGATGCTACAGCTTTACCAATGGCGCGGACAGTCGTCTCTACGCTTTCGGTTGCTGGTGGTATCCACGTGCGCCTGCATCCCGATCGCCCAGATTCGATTTTAATTGAATTTATCGATCGCAATGGCATTAATATCTCTAAGTCTAAAGAAAAGAAAATTGAGGGTTCTTATTTCAAAGAAGACTTGCGGCGAGTACAAATTCATGAAATTGGCAATGTAACTTATCCAATTCAAATGATCGATACTTACTGCACGGCTTTTGAGAAAAATTTGAACGTAGAAGCAATTCGCCACAGCAACTCTAAGGTAATTATTGACTATAGTTACTCGGTTTCTGGCGCAATCTTACCTCAGCTTTTAGCCAAGTTTGGCTGCGATGCAGTAGTGCTAAATGCTAGTCTCAAACCTTCGGCGGTTTCCCCGGTGGAAAGAGAGCAATTACTTACCCAACTAGGTCAGGTGGTAGAAGTATTAAAAGCTAGTTTTGGCGTGCAAGTATCGGCAAATGGGGAACAATTAACCTTAGTTGATGAGTCAGGAATGCCTATTCGCGGCGAATTGCTAACCGCGCTAATGGTAAATACAATTTTGACCGCGCATCCCAGAGGAACCGTAGTAGTACCAATTCATGCTTCTAGTGCTGTAGAACAAATTGCCCGCCGCCATGATGGTAAGGTGATTCGCACCAAAGCCAACCCCACCGCGTTGATGGAAGAATGTCAAAACGATCCCAATGTAGTCATGGGTGGAAGCGGCGATAGTGGTTTTATTTTCCCGCAACTGCATCCTGGGTTTGATGCCATGTTCTCGATTGCCAAGCTAATTGAGATGCTAACGATTCAAGAGCGCTCTCTAGCCTCGGTAAGAGCGGAATTACCGCGCGTTTATCACAAAACTCATACCGTGCGCTGTCCTTGGACGGTAAAAGGAGCGCTGATGCGCCATTTGGTTGAAACTCACCCCGCTCAAGAATTAGAGCTAGTTGATGGAGTCAAAATTATTAATCCGCGAAATGACAATTGGATATTAATTTTGCCCGATGCCAGCGAACCACTGGTACATTTGTACGCAAACAGTAATGATAGAGATTGGGTAGATAACAGTTTAAGAGAGTACCGCGCTCGCGTTCAATTATTTGTCGAACAAGAGCAAGAAGTAAGTACAGAGGTAAATTCTCAAG
Source organism: Aliterella sp. RAGGC_92 (assembly GCA_030826005.1). Classification (GTDB taxonomy): domain Bacteria; phylum Cyanobacteriota; class Cyanobacteriia; order Cyanobacteriales; family Chroococcidiopsidaceae; genus Aliterella. The sequence goes on along the minus strand of JAPJOW010000036.1, from coordinate 13,357 downwards.
AAACTGTAGTGGGATAAAAAAGGTCAGGGGAAATAATTTTCCCCGCCACAGCGTAAAAATTAGTTAGGCAGCATTATGAATAGTTGCATTTTAATGGCTCAAATAGTTCAAGAACCGCAGTTACGCTATACTGCTGACCAAATGGCGATTTGCGAAATGCTGGTAGAATTTTCCGAGCGCGGTCAAGACAATCTCTCTAAACTCAAAGTAGTAGGATGGGGAAATTTAGCTCAAGAAATTCAAAAATCTTACCACCAAGGCGATCGCGTAATTATTGAAGGACGCTTGACTATGAATAGCGTTCAATTAGATGGTTATAAAGAAAAAAGAGCAGAACTAACCGTACAAAAAATTCATCCCCTCGGTGCGGGAATCGCTGTTGGTGCATCTGCAAGCAGCAATGACGAAGGCGCTAGTAGTTACGATTCGCCGGTCGCTGTCGGTAGCTACAACTCCAAGACCGCAAGTGACTCCTACGAAGAAGAAAGCGAATATACTCCTAGTAATTTTACTCGCTCCCAACCCCCAGCGCCGCAGCCAGACTATAGTAGCAACGCCGACAACGACGACATTCCGTTTTAAAACTTTCGTCAGCTACGATAAGTAGCTGACAACTAAAAAATACAAATATTAGTTAAATGCACAGAAAGCGCGAGAAGGCACTGTTAAAATCCAGTTAATTTTCTGTTGTACGCCCAACAAATCCTATGAGTGAACCAGTTTTAGATGTCCGCAATTTACAAGTTGAATTTATTACCGAAGAAAAGGTAATTAAGGCGGCGCAGGGTATATCTTTTCAGTTAGAACAAGGTCAAACTCTAGGAATTGTTGGTGAATCGGGATCGGGAAAATCCGTCACTTCCTTAGCATTAATGGGTTTAGTGCCAAGTCCAGGTGGAATTAGCGGTGGCGAAATCTGGTTTAAAGACGAACAAGCGCCGAAAGTAGACTTATTGAAGCTATCCCAGGAGCAAATGCTGCAATACCGAGGCGGCAAAATTGCGATGGTATTTCAAGAGCCGATGAGCGCCCTAAACCCCGTTTATACTTGTGGTTTTCAATTAATTGAAGCTATACTGCGCCATCAAAAAGTATCGGCAAAAGCAGCCAAAAGTATAGCATTAGGTTTGCTTCAAGAAGTCAAGCTATTACCCAGCGACGCAGAAATAGAAGCTCAATTAATCGCTACTAAAGGGGTTTTACAAAGAGATAAACGCAAATTAGAGCGAGAAATTACAGGGCGAAAACAAGCCATGCTCGATCGCTATCCTCATCAACTTTCTGGCGGACAATTGCAAAGAGTCGCGATCGCAATGGCAATTTCTTGCAACCCCGCCGTTTTAATCGCCGACGAGCCTACTACCGCCTTGGATGTAACGGTACAAGCTACTATTTTGGATTTACTTAAAGAACTAAGTTCAAGCCGTCGCATGGCGACGATTTTTATTACTCACGACTTGGGACTGGTCGCAGAAATTGCGGACACTATCGCCGTGATGTATCAAGGAGAAATTGTAGAATGCAACGTTGTGGACGAAGTATTTAAGCATCCTCAGCATTCTTACACTAAAGGTCTGCTCGCTTGTCGCCCAGATTTAGAAGTGCGATCGCAATACCTGCTTACGGTTGCTGATTTTATGGAGATTAAACCAGCAATTAACGGCAATCAGGTAGAAATTGAAGAAAAAAGCCCGTTACCGCCACCAGAAGTCTCTCTAGAGGCATTACAGCAACGTTTATCTCGCCTTACACAGCAAAAGCCATTGCTCGATGTCTGTGACTTACAAGTGGGTTTTCCCCAACCGGGAGTTTTTGGTCAAACCAAACGCTATTTTATGGCAGTTAAGGGAGTTTCTTTTCAAGTCTACCCTGGCGAAACTTTAGGTTTGGTGGGCGAATCTGGTTGCGGTAAAACAACTTTAGGGCGGACTCTACTTAGATTAATTCCTCCTATTAGCGGTACTGTCCTGTTTGAAGGGCAAAATGTTGCTACTATCGGCGGTCATGCTTTGCAAAAACTGCGCCAACAAATGCAGATTATTTTTCAAAACCCTTTTAGTTCCCTCGATCCCCGCTTAAAAGTTGGCGATGCGATTGTCGAGCCATTGGTAATTCACGGACGAGGCATAAGCGATCGCAATCGCCGCAAAATTGCCGCCGAACTCTTAGAGAGCGTAGGACTTGACCCTATTTTAGTCAATCGCTATCCTCACGAATTTTCTGGCGGTCAACGGCAAAGAATTTGCATTGCTAGGGCGCTGGCGCTGCAACCTAAGTTTATTATTTGCGATGAATCGGTTTCGTCTTTGGATGTCTCGGTGCAAGCACAAGTATTGAATTTACTCAAGGACTTGCAACAAAAACTTAACTTAACTTACATTTTTATTTCTCACGACTTGAACGTAGTTAAGTTTATGAGCGATCGCATTTTAGTGATGAATCAAGGGCAAATTGTCGAACAAGGCTCTGCGGAAGATATCTACCGATCCCCGCAACAAGAATATACCCGCCGCCTCATTGCTTCTATTCCTACAGGCAAAAAAAGGCAAAGTCTTCGGTAATTTATTTCAAGTTTCCCCTCTAGCAATTCTAGTCAGTTGTGGTAATATACTCAAAAAATTAACTACATTAATTTTATTTGGGCAGGGAAAAACACGGTTTAATCAGGCAACAAAAAGTTGCTGAATAAAAGAAAGTAAATATGCACTCCTCATAAAAATTGTAATTTTGCTATGAATGATATTGCCTCAGTGTCACAAGGAGAATTGACTCAGCGCCGCTCTATGCTGCGCCGCCATAGACGGCTAAAACAGATCAAATCAGTTTGGAGAACTTTGGCAATTGGGGGAATATTAGGGGGGTTGGTTTGGGCTGCAACTCAACCGGTTTGGGTAGTAACTCAATCAAGGCAAATCAGCGTTGTGGGAAACAAATTGCTAACTACCCAAGCAATTGCGTCCTTATTGAAAATTTCCTACCCGCAAAACTTGTTGGAAATTAAACCAGAAGCTTTAGCAAAATCGTTAGAAGCGCAGCCAACAATTGCCGATGCGAATGTAAAACGAAGTCTATTTCCGCCTAGGTTAACCGTACAAGTGACAGAAAGAGTCCCCGTTGCGATCGCTATTACCAAAAAATCGGCAACTCCAGGATTAATCGCCGCCGATGGAGTGTGGATACCCCAGCAAAGTTACACTCCGTTTTATAGTAGTGATTTCCAAATACCCAAACTAAAAGTTGTAGGACAACTAGAACAGTACCAGCCGCACTGGAATCAGCTTTATCGCGCCGTCAGCAACCTCAAAGTTAAAGTCAGCGAAATTGATTGGCAAAATCCAGACAACTTGATTTTAAAAACTGAGCTAGGAGCAGTACATTTAGGTACTTTTAGCCCAAAATTAAACGCGCAACTCCAGAAATTAGAGACAATGAGACCTTTACTACCCCCAAAAGTAAATCTCCAAGAAGTTGCTTATATCGATCTCACAAACCCTGAAGATCCATTGCTGCACATGACTGCTGCTAGTTTACAAAAGAAAAAGTCAGTTAAACCCGCTCCGCGCCCGCAATAAAACTTTAAAAAATTAAGCTAAATTCTCGTAGGTAGTGTAACCTAATGACTGTAAAGCATATTGCAGCACTCATGGTAGAAAGTCACTTGAGTATTAGACTTCCAGAAACAGAAATGAAAGTTTTAGAGCAATATTGTCAAAATGCTCAAAGAACTAAAACCGATGTAATACGAGAATTTATCCGCTCGTTGAGTCAAAAACTCTAACCCCTTAGAAATATACCGATCTGCTGGCGATCGCGTTTTGGCACAAAACTACCTTGTTGGTTATCTAGCAAAATTTTAAGCTAAGGAGTAACTTACTTTTTCTGCGATCGTTCGTTTTCAAAGCCGCCTAAAAATTGCTTTGCTCCTTCTTAATTTTTTTCAAGCTGAACGCTCAGATAGATTCGTGACACTACATCGTTGTAGTAGACTCTTAGACCAAATTGCCCAAAGTCGTTCATATAAGTAGTTTAAAAATTGCAATGTCGCTCAATAATAACCAAGGGCTTGCCCATAATAATTCTCAATCACCAGGACAATCAGCGTTTACACTGGCAGTAAATTCTAATAATCCTTTTAGCAGCACAGGGCTTAATTTTGGTAACAACGACAAGGGAATGCCAGCCGAAGACGACCTAGTTAATAACATTGTCCCCGGTCGAGTAGCCAACATCAAAGTTATTGGGGTCGGCGGTGGGGGTGGAAATGCCGTCAACCGGATGATTGCCAGTAATGTATCGGGAATTGAGTTTTGGTCAATTAACACCGATGCTCAAGCTTTAGTCCAGTCCGCTTCCGTCAAACGCTTGCAAATAGGGCAGAAGCTAACGCGGGGCTTGGGCGCAGGCGGCAACCCAGCGATCGGTCAAAAAGCCGCCGAAGAATCCCGCGATGAAATTGCCGCAGCTTTAGAAAATGCGGACTTGGTATTTATCACCTCTGGAATGGGTGGCGGTACGGGTACGGGCGCAGCACCAATAGTTGCAGAAATAGCTAAAGAAATGGGAGCGCTAACCGTTGGAGTTGTGACTCGCCCGTTTGTATTTGAAGGTCGGCGGCGTACTAGCCAAGCCGAGCAAGGTATTGAGGGGCTAGAAAGCCGAGTAGACACGCTAATTGTCATCCCTAACGATAAATTACTGGCAGTAATTTCCGAGCAAACCCCCGTACAAGAAGCTTTCCGGTTTGCCGATGATGTATTGCGTCAAGGCGTACAGGGAATTTCTGATATTATTACCATTCCCGGTTTGGTGAACGTAGATTTTGCCGATGTCCGAGCAATTATGGCAGATGCGGGTTCGGCGTTGATGGGAATTGGCGTAGGATCGGGCAAATCCCGCGCCCAAGAAGCGGCGAATGCAGCAATTTCCTCGCCGCTATTAGAGTCCTCTATAGAAGGGGCTAGAGGGGTTATTTTTAACATCACTGGTGGCAGCGATCTAACGCTCCATGAAGTTAATGCCGCCGCCGAAAGAATTTATGAAGTTGTCGATCCTAACGCCAATATTATTTTTGGAGCGGTTATAGATGACAGGCTGCAAGGAGAAGTGAGGATTACTGTAATCGCTACAGGGTTTAGTGGAGAAGTAGTTGCTGCGCCCTCAAAAGCTGCTAAAGCTACGCCAAAACAGCCAAGCCAGCCAGAAATACCCCCCCCATCTCCCGTTGCTTACGAACCTAAAGAAAAAACCGGCTTAGATATTCCTGATTTTTTACAAAGAAGAAGACCGCCACGCGGTTAAGGGCAATAGTGGCGAGTCGGAAAAATAATTTAAGTTTTTCCGAGTTTCTGCTTTTGTTCTACCCATTTAATTACTTGTTGTCCTAGATGAGTAGCTTCTAGGCGATCTATTTCTCTAATTCCGGTCGGGCTAGTAACGTTGACTTCGGTTAAATAGCCTCCAATCACATCAATACCAACAAAATACAAGCCATCAGCTTGCAGTTTGGGCGCGAGTTCGGCACAAATTGCTTTTTCTCGCTGGGTAATTTCTGTTGTAGCTACCGTACCCCCGGCAGCCATATTATTGCGAAATTCATTACCGCTAGAAAGTCGATTTAGAGCGCCAATTGGTTCGCCATTAAGTAAAATAATTCGCTTGTCACCTTGCTTGGCGGCAGGTAAGAATGTTTGTACCATAACAGGAATTCGCCCTTGGAGGGTGCTGAGTTCGACAATCGAGTTAAAATTGCGATCGCTCGGCTCTAAATACAGTATTCCTTCTCCGGCTTTATTCCCTAAAGGCTTAAGAATTACCGCTCCTTTTGAGCGCATAAATTCCCGAATAACTTCTTTATCAGGGCTAACAATAGTTTCAGGAATTGAATTTGTAAACTGCAAAGCGTACATTTTTTCATTAGCTGCCCTTAGTCCCTGGGGGTTGTTGACAACTAAGGTTTTGGCACGGTCTATGTAGTCCAAAATGTAAGTAGCATAAAGGTACAAGGCATCTACGGGGGGATCGGTACGCATAAAAACCGCATCCATCGTTTCTAGGGGCGCAAAAATGCGATCGCCTAATTGATACCAAGGTAAATCTACTACCCAACGCCCTTCGATCAATGCCACTTGTTGCAACTGCACTTGCTCTAAGGTTGCCCAAGCTTTGCTTGCTACTACACTTAACAAGTTTGCCTGAGTTATCCAAACTTGATGACCTAATAATTGCGCCGCTTCCATCAGCGCGACGCTAGTATCGTGCAAAGGATCGAGTTTGGCAATGGGATCGATAATAAAGGCAAGTTTTAACACAGTGATTGTTTTGTAATTAATGGGCAACGAATTTGATTAAACTTGTTAATTCAACTAAGTTAAAGATTATTAGCTAGTAGCAGTTCGTCAAGTTTGCCCTGCCAATCCAATTCGTACATATCATCGCAACCGCCGATATGTTTGTCGTTAATAAATATTTGCGGCACAGACCTCCTACCGTTGGCACGTTTAGCCATTTGACTGCGCGCTGCTTCATCGCCATCAATACTATATTCTGTAAATTCCGTACCTTTGCTTTGGAGCAACTGTTTGGCACGAATGCAATACGGGCAAGTTCTCCAAGTGTAAATTTCAACTTTAGTGGCAGCCACGATCGAGTACCTCTACTACAAATAATGATTCTTAATTCTAAGCGTTCTCGGTCGTTAAAAGCCCTAGTTATAAGTTTAGGCTTTCGCCGTCTTCATCTAACTTTTGCAGCCCTTGCTGTTGACTGCGGCGCGATGTCCGGCGATACTTTTTTGTTTCTAGCTTAGGTTCGTAGCGATCGCCAGAGCGTTTATTTTTTAACTTCGTGTTAGCTTCGGGGTCGCCCATGCGATCGCGTAAAGTAGCACGAGCTATTGCCTCTGCCAAAAATTCTAAATAATGCTCGTAGCGTTCCCAATCGCCCCGCACCACGCAGTTTGGCTCGTCTCGGTGCAAGCAGTCGTTAAACTGGCAGCGAGCAAGGGCTAAACGCTCTCTTGCTTCAGGAAAATAACTAACTAATTCTTCGGGCTGACAGTCCAAGTCAGGCTGATTAAAGCCTGGCGTATCAGCCAGCAAACCTCCACTCGGCAGTTGAAATAACTCTACATGGCGCGTAGTATGACGACCCCTGCCCAACTTACCAGAAACTTCTCCTGTTCGTAAGTTAGCATCAGGAATCAAGTAATTAATTAAGCTCGTTTTACCCACTCCCGAAGGGCCGGCAACTACAGTAATTTTATTATTTAGGCGATCGCGCAATTGTTCGATGGCGGCAAGTTGCACGCTAATAAATGACGGGTTGTAGCCCCAACTACCCAAGCGCAACCGCCAATAATTTAATTGTTCGGGGCTTAACAAGTCACTTTTATTTAAGTACAAGGACACTTCTAAGCCTGTAGTTTCCGCCTTGACTAAAAAACGGCTTAACTGATAAGGTTCGATCTTTGGTTCTTCTAAAGCAAAAACCAAAAGAATTTGTTGGGCATTAGCTACTGGGGGGCGATCTAGTTCTGTATCTCTAGAAAAAACTTGGGAAATTGCGCCGCGCCCGCCCGCCAAGTCTGGTTCTACCACTTCTACGCGATCGCCTACCATGACTTTTTGCCCCATTTTTTTCAGCAGCGCTCGTCGGGTACATAGTAGCAAGGGCGGGTGACTACTATCATGTTCCTCTAGCCTAACTTGATAATAATTTGCTTGCACGGCAATTACCGTACCTCTTAATTGCAAATTATCAACTAATTGCTGCTCATGCTTCATGCCGGAGCAAGGGGACGGCGGACTAGCAAGCAATAGTAGCTGGCGACGGCGGCTATGCGTTCGATGCTATAACCTGCCATCGTTAGACTATCAGGGACTTGCTCGATCGGTTCTCCAGGATCTAGCCATACTTCTAGTAATGCCCCTGGTGGCATTTGTTCCAAACGCAGTTTAGTCCGCACGAAGTTGATCGGACAGGGAGTTCCGCGCAGGTCTAGCTTATCGTCGGGGAGAGATATATTACTCATTACTGAAATAATTTGCCAAATAAACCATCTCTACCGCCTTTTCCCGTGCGATCGCCTTTAATTTTTGCGAGTTTTTCTAGCAACTCTCGTTCTTCGCTACTTAGCTTCGTAGGAATATCTATTAACACCGTAACTAAGTGATTTCCTCGGCTTACCGGATTACCCAAACGCGGTACGCCCCGATCTGCTAGTGTCAATACTATATTTGGCTGAGTTCCGGGAGGAATGACTTGTTCTACAGGGCCATCTACGGTATTTATTTCTAGTCTTGCCCCTAAAATTGCTTGTAAATAGCTAATTTTAATTTCTGACAAAATATTTATCCCGTCGCGTTTAAACTCCGCATCTTCATCAATCAACAAATATACATATAAATCCCCTGGAGGCCCGTTGCGTTGCCCGGCATCGCCCTCTGCGGAGATCCGCAAGCGCGTACCATTATCTACCCCGGCGGGAATTGTAATTTTTAGCTTCTTAGTTACTTGATGCGCTCCCTTACCTTCGCAAGTTTCGCATTTATCTTCAATCATTTGTCCCGTGCCGTTACAAGTAGGACAAGCCGATACTTGAGTAAAACTGCCAAAAGGCGTTCTCGTGACGCGGCGGACTTGACCAGATCCGGTACAAGTCGAGCAACTGCGGGGGCGAGTACCGGGTTTAGCTCCCGAACCGCTACACACTTCACAAGTTTCTAAGTGAGGAATGCGAATTTCTTTTTCTCCCCCAAACACAGCTTCGCGAAAGTCTAGTTTGAGGTTTGTGCGGAGATCGTCGCCGCGTACGGGTCCGTTCCGCCGCCTTTGACTTTGCCCTCCGCCTACACCACCGGCAAAGTTGTTAAATAAATTTTCAAAAATATCCGCAAAGCCGCCCACGTCGCCAAAGTCTTGAAACCCAACGCCCCCAGCCCCGGCGGCTACTCCAGCTTCGCCAAAGCGATCGTATCTGTCGCGGGTTTCAGGTTCTGATAAAACTTCATAGGCACGACTAATTTCTTTAAAGCGGTCTTCGGCTCCAGCTTCTTTGTTAACGTCAGGATGATATTTCCGGGCTAGGCGGCGGTAAGAGGATTTGAGTTCTTCTTTGTCTGCATTGCGAGAGACACCCAGAATTTCGTAGTAATCGCGGGCCATAAAGCGCTGCTTCGTTTATAGATAAAGTTTACGGAGAAAGCAAAAAGTTAATAGCTATTCGCAAGAGCGATAATTATTTCTATTATTAAATGTAGACAAATAACTGCAATTACAACAAGCCTACTTTATTCTATTGCCTCATAATCAACAGTCACGGTGCTATCTTCTTCGGCAAAATCTAAATTAAATTCTTCTTTAGCTGTTGGTATAGGAGCAGTTGTAGATTGGGGTGTTGTTTTTCTCTCTTGTGGTATAACGGTCGTGTCTATAAAATCGTGAGCGCCGGAATTAGCTTTTTGATAGACGCTCGTGCCAATTTTTAGCAGCAATTGCTGAAAATTCTCTAACTGTTGCTGGACTTTTTCTATCGTAACTGCCGGGTCGTCAAATAGTCCGCGCAGCAAAGTTATGCTTTCCTCGGCTTGGGTTTTGAATTCCCGATCGATTAAAGTGCCGTTATCTTTCAACGTAGACTCATAACTATAAATCAAATTTTCTGCTTGATTTTTGAGGTCTATTAGTTCAATACGCTTTTTATCTTGCTCGGCATATTCTTCCGCTTCTTGGCGCATCCTTTCGATTTCGCTATTACTCAATCCTCCCGTATTTGCAATCCGAATGCTTTGTTCTCTACCCGTACCTTTGTCTTGGGCCGCAACTTTCAATATGCCGTTGACATCAATTTCAAAACTTACTTCTATTTGTGGCATTCCGCGCGGCGCGGGGGGAATTCCTGCTAACACAAACCTTCCCAGGCTTTTATTATCTGTTGCCATCGCCCGTTCTCCTTGAAGGACGTGAATTTCTACAGAAATTTGCCCGTCGGTGGCTGTAGAAAATATTTGCGATTTACTGGTGGGAATTGTGCGATTGCGTTCGATAACTTTAGTAAACACTTCTCCCAAAGTTTCAATTCCTAACGATAGAGGCGTGACATCTAGTAGCAATACATCTTGAACTTCTCCACCTAACACCCCTCCTTGAATTGCCGCGCCTAAAGCTACAGCTTCATCAGGATTAACAGAGCGATCGGTAGCTTTGCCACCAAAGAATTTTTGCAGCGCGTTTTGCACCGCCGGAATCCGCGTCGAACCGCCCACTAAAATTACTCTATCAATATCTAAGGGTTTTAGTTCGCAGTCTTTGAGAGCCTGCACCATTGGTTCGATAGTTCTTTCTACTAAGTGAGCGACTATCTCCTCAAACTTAGAGCGACTTAGTTCCATTGCTAAGTGCTTCGGCCCTGTAGCATCGGCGCTGATAAAGGGTAAATTGATTGAAGTTGCCCCAATTGTAGACAGTTCTATTTTGGCTTTTTCTGCGGCTTCTCTTAGCCTTTGAGTTGCCATCTTATCTTGCGATAAGTCAATTTTTTCTTGTTCTTGAAATTGAGAGAGCATCCACAACACTATACAGTTATCAAAATCATCCCCACCTAAGTGATTGTTTCCAGAAGTAGCTTTAACTTCAAATACTCCATCTCCAAGTTGGAGAACTGAAACGTCAAAAGTCCCTCCACCTAAGTCAAACACCAAAATTTTTTGTTCTTGGTCGAGCTTATCCAATCCGTACGCTAAAGCGGCGGCGGTAGGTTCGTTAACAATGCGTAAAACTTCTAGCCCGGCAATTGTGCCAGCGTCTTTGGTTGCTTGCCTTTGAGCATCAGTAAAATAGGCAGGTACGGTGATTACTGCTTGGTCTACCGTTTCCCCCAAGAAACTTTCCGCATCTTGTTTGAGCTTGTACAAAATCATCGCGCTGATTTCTTGGGGAGTATAGTTGCGCCCGCGAATTTGCACGTCAACCGTGTCGTCTTTGCCCTTAACGCACTTATAAGTTACTCTTTGGCGTTCGCTGGCTGTATCATCCCAGCGACGACCGATAAAACGCTTGATACTATAAATTGTATTTTCCGCATTAGTCACCGCTTGGCGCTTTGCCAATTGACCAATTAAGCGTTCGCTACCTTTGCCGAAGGCTACTACACTTGGGGTAGTGCGTCCGCCTTCGGAATTAGCAATTACGGTTGGTTGACCACCTTCTAAGATGGCAACACAACTATTTGTTGTGCCTAAGTCGATGCCAATGACTTTTCCCATACTTAGTAGTAGTTGTTTTCAAAAGAGTAGTTGATGGTAAGTTTTTTACTAATACGCAAAGGCAAGCAAGTTTAATTGTAAGTTAAGAACTTAATTTTCTGGTTGCGTTTCTACAGAATTTTCTTCTGAGGTTATCACGGACTCAATAGGAGTGGCAACTTTGACCATTGCATGGCGTAAAATGCGATCGCCTAAAAAGTATCCTCGCACTAATTCCTCTAATATCGTACCTTCGGGTTCTTCGCTTGGCGATCGCATTACCGCTTCGTGAAGGCTTGGATCAAATTGTTTGCCTTCCGGTCGCATCGGCGCGACTCCCAACCGCTTTAGAGTATCTACCAGTTGTTTGTAGACGCTTTGATAACTTTTGTGAATGCTCATTTCCGCATCGGTTTGGGGCTTAAGCTGCGATCGCGCCCGCTCGAAATTATCTACTACGGGTAGTAGTTCGACGATTGTATTGCCTTTAATTTGCTGATCGAGTTCTTCTTTTTCTTTTTGCGAGCGTTTGCGGAAATTATCAAAATCCGCCACAATTCGCAAATACTGGCTAGTACGTTCTTCAACTTGATTTTTTAGCGCTTCGATTTGCTGCTCTTTTTCTGCTAATAATTGGCGATCGTCGCCATTGGTTTCACTAGGCGGAACGACTACAGTATTTTCCTGGGCTGACGCATCGCTGGCTAAGTTAGCGGTTTCTGCTGCTTGAGGATTTTGTTCGCTATTGGGATCGAAGTTAGAATTCATTGTTTGTGTTGTTGTCTCCATAGTTACTTTTGAGACCGCTCCAAGATCGTGTCGATCTACTAGGCATTGGTTCTCAGTTTTTCCTCGTCAACCATTATGCACTAATCCTAGACGCTCAAAACTGTGCTTCAAGAGGCATATTAATTCATCCACTTTCTCTAGGATGCACTAATTAAACCGGGAAGTGCAAAGTTTTAAAAATTAAGTTGGTTGAAAAGACATTTTGCTGGTACTTAATGACGAACAAGTGTGAGTTTACGGGTTAAGTTTAGTTATTCCTACTCCGCCAAAAGATAGGTTCTGGCAAACCTTCTTTTTTGCCAAAGTTGTCATTTTCCGTAAAATCGGCGGGGAGAAATTCTCTCCACGTATCTTTACTTACGTTGTTTATCATTTTTTTGCAACAAACTGTTTTCGATAGCAACTCTCACCTAGGGTTTGGGCATACTCTATCTATAGCAACTTTTATCACAAATATTTATGGCTTACTCCTCATCCCAGCGACGGGCGCTAATTGTTAAAAATGATTTATCTCCTTTTGGCAATAAGGTGATTGAAGCGGGTTATGCTAACCGCGAGCAAGTTCACCAAGCTTTAACGGAAAGCCGCAAATCGGGAAAATCTTTAACAGATGCTTTAGAATCCATCACCGGGAAACAACTTACCCCCGATTTGATTAGACATTATAAAAAACAACAACTATTTGAACTAAAAATTCTTTATGGAGTTGAGTTTCTCGACCCAGAAGTAAGTGAAACTAGCACCACTGCCGCCGGAAACTTAATCGATACTTTAATTCCCGTCGATGCTTGCCGTCGCTATCGGCTTATTCCTCTAGCCCAAAATAATACTACGCCTCCATCGGTGCTGGTGGCAATGGTCGATCCTGATAATCTCGATGCTCAAGACACTTTAAACCGAATTTTGCGGCCCAAAGGTTTCAGTCTGCAAAGAATGGTTATCACTCAAGAGGACTTTCAGCAAATCCTCTCCAAATATTTAGACGAGCAAGTAGAAAAACAAAAGCAAATAGATTTAGAAAAATCCGTTGATGTCAAGTCCGAACTCGAAAATCTCGACTTGCAAGAAGCGCCCGACGAGTTAGACGCGGATTTGGGCGCAGCCGTACAAGATGCGGCGGCGGCTCCGGTGATTGCGCTTGTAAACAAAATTCTGGTCAAAGCTTTGCAAGAGAAAGTTTCGGATATTCACATCGAACCTCAAGAGGAGAATCTCCGCATTCGATTTCGCAAAGATGGCGTATTGCGTCAAGCTTTCGAGCCGTTACCCAAGCAAATTGTTGCCGCCGTTACCGCCCGCTTTAAGATTATTTCTGACTTAGATATTGC